>JARRNG010000008.1:30241-31150 GCA_037385265.1 Nitrospirota bacterium | reverse complement strand
GAGTCTATGTGGGGGAGGATGTTGAAGGCTATCTGATGAGGATAGACCTCGACCCTGGGCTCCCTGAAGCTCAGGATGTCCCTGGTCTGCTCGACCAGCTCGTCCATGGCCTTCTTGCCCGTGCCCGAGACGCTCTGGAAGGTAGTCACCACCACCCTCTTTATCCTCGCGGCGTCGTGGATGGGCTTAAGCACCACAACCATCTGTATCGTCGAGCAGTTCGGGTTGGCGATTATCCCCTTGTGCTTCTTCAGGTCGCCGGGGTTCACCTCGGGCACAACGAGGGGCACTCCGGGGTCCATGCGCCATGCGCTGGAGTTGTCCACCACGACGCAGCCGGACTTGGCCGCCATGGGGGCCCACTGCTTGGAGCGGTCTCCGCCCGCCGAGAAAAGCGCTATGTCGATGCCCTTGAAGGAGTCCTCGCCGAGCGTCTCCACCGGCACCTCTTTGCCCCTGAAGGGGAGGGTCTTGCCCCTGGAGCGCTCCGAGGCGAAGAGCCTGAGTCTTTCGACAGGGAATTCCCTTGACTCGAGGGTCTCTATCATCTCGTTGCCCACGGCCCCGGTGGCGCCGACCACGGCTACGATGTATCTATCCTTCTTCTTTAGCATCCTGTTTTCCCTCTACGCGAGAATTATCGGATTATAATAGCACATGACCCGAAGCGGCGGCACCTCGGGTTTGGGCGTGCCCGCCATGGCGGGGTCGGCATGGTCAATCGGCGGGGAAAAGGCTAGGAAAGGGCTTATCGTTGAACTCCGAAGGCCGCGCCGCCAGGTGAAAAGGGACGAGAGAGGGGGGCCGACAGCGACCCGCTATAATTCTTTTCGGCCGCCCCTCGATGGACGTCTCGGACAGTCCTTAGCCCCTAGGGTCCGCCCCAGTCCACGCGCCCCTCTGACGGGC
>JARRNG010000008.1:0-30227 GCA_037385265.1 Nitrospirota bacterium | reverse complement strand
GGGAGGTCACTTCTTCTCTTTGCTGCGGTAGTCCTCGATGGCCTTCCTAAGGGCGTCGGAGCCCAGGACCGAGCAGTGCAGCTTCTGCGGCGGAAGCCCGTCGAGTTCGTCCACTATGCTTTGCTTGGTTATGGCGAGGGCCTCTTCGATGGTCTTTCCCTTCACCATCTCCGTCACCATGCTCGACACCGCGATGGCCGCGCCGCAGCCGAAGGTCTTGAACTTGGCGTCAACTATCTTATCGCCCTCGACCTTTATGGTTATCCTCATGGCGTCTCCGCAGGTGGGGTTCCCCTCCTCGCCCACGCCGTCGGGGTTTTCTATCTCGCCAACGTTTCGCGGGTTCATGAAATGGTCCATCACTTTCTCGGAATACATTGTCCACCCTCCTCCTGGCCGCCCCATCCCTTGGCATAGGGCGAGATTTCTCTGAGCCTCTCGATTATCTGGGGGAACTCCCCGAGGGCATAGTCCACGTCTTCGTCCGTGCTTTCCCTTCCCATGGTGAAGACCACCGAGCCCTGGGCTACGCTCGAGGGAACGCCGATGGAAAGGAGCACCGGCGAGGCCTTAAGGGCCTTCGACGAGCAAGCCGAGCCGCTCGCCACGTATATGCCCTTGGCCGCGAGCATAAGGAGCATTGCCTCGCCCTCGATGTATTCCACGACAAAGCTCGCGTGGCCCGGGAGCCTCTGAGAGGGATGACCCGTGAGGCTGACGTTCGGCACCTTGGTAATCCCCTCGATGAGCCTGTCGCGGAGCTTCCTGAGGCGCTCTGCCCGCTCGGCCACCTCGTCCCGGGCCAGCTCGGCCGCCCGCCCCATGCCCACGATGGCGGGGACGTTCTCGGTGCCGGCCCTCCGGCCGCTTTCCTGGATTCCCCCGTAGATGAGGGGCACTATCCTCGTGCCGGGCCTCACGTAGAGGGCGGCGGCGCCCTTGGGCCCTCCGAACTGGTGGGCCGATATGCTTATGAGGTCGGCCCCCAGGTCCTCGGCGCTGACCGGGATGTTTCCGGCCGAGGCCACGGCGTCGGTGTGGAACGCCGCGCCGCGCTCCTTCGCTATGGCCGAGAGCTCCTTGGTGTTCTGAATGGTGCCTATCTCGGGGCTGGCGTGAATGATGGAGACGAGAACGGTCTCGTCGGTAATGGACTTCTTGAGCTTCTCCGGGTCCACCATGCCGTGCTCGTCCACCGGGAGGTAGCTCACCACGAAGCCCTGCTTCTCCATGAAGCGCGCCGGGTTCAGCACGGAATGGTGCTCCACCTTGGTGACAACGATGTGGTTGCCCTTGTCCTTCCGGGCGTGGGCGATGCCCCTGATGGCGAAGTTGTTCGCCTCGGCGCCGCTGGCGGTGAAGATGATGCCCGAGGGCTTCACGCCCAGGAGCGAGGCGGTCTTTTCCCTGGCCGCCTCCACGGCCTCCTTGGCCCTGTTACCCAGCGGATACGGGCTAAGGGGGTTTCCGTATTCCTCCTTCAGGTAGGGCATCATGGCCTCGAGGGCCTCCTCCCTGAGGGGGTTCGTAGCCACATGGTCGAAATAATGTACGGTCGTCATTTCTATTCCTCGCTGCCCTTTTGTTTTTTGCGGATGTAGAACTTGAAGTACTCATCCTCCTCGTCTACGCCTATGAACTCGTGGCCCGTGCGCTCGCACCAACCGGGGATGTCCTCCAGCGCCCCGTCGTAGTCGGTCAGTATCTCCAGCACCTGCCCCGGCTCGAGCTCCTTTATCATCTCCTCGAGCTTCAGGAGGTGCATGGGGCACATCATGTACACCACGTCCGTGGTGACGTCGGGCTTTACGTTTTCCACGAACTTCAGCGTCATCCCTCGTCCCCCCAGGTTATGCTCACGCTTCTGGTGGTGCCGGCCTTCTTCAGGAGGACGTCTTCCGCCAGGAGGTCCTTAAGCGTGATGGTGAAGAGGAAGTCCTCTATCTTTTCGCCGAGGGAGCGCCATAGCAAGTGGGTCACGCAGGTCTCCACGCGCGAGCACCCCTCGTCGGGGTCGAGGCACGAGGTAATGGCCACCGGGCCCTCGAGTTCCCCGAGTATCTCGCCAATGGCTATGTCGGAGGGCTCGCGGCTTAGGACGTAGCCGCCGCCGGGCCCCTTGATGCTCGCCACGAGCCCCGCGCGCCTCAGGGTATTCAATATCTGCTCGAGGTAGGCCACGGAGACGTCCTGCCGCTCCGATATCTGGCGGATGGTCGTCGGCCTCTCGGGCCACCCCTTTGCTATCTCGAACATGGCCCTCACGCCGTACTGCCCCTTTGTGGAAAGCCTAAGCATGTTGATTATAAGGTTAAAATACCCTACTAAATTTGTCAAGTATTGAATTTGCCAATCCTTGATTGGCGGCCCGGCAAGAGGGCCGGTGCGGGGCCGCCTCCCATGGAGAAGGGGCCGTTGCATCCTGTGCTAAAATTTAGATATGGAGCATTTTCTTGCGGGAGGTTTGGCGGAGGATTGGAAAAGAAGATACGCGAGCTTGTAATTGCGATAATCCTGCTTCCGGGCACGGCGGTGGTGCTGATACCGGGCGTTCTCCTTTACCACGAGGGGGGTGTCATCCCGGGGTGGGGAATAAGCGGGTGGGTGGTCGCTGCGGGCGTCCTGCTCCTGGCAGTGGGAGTCATGACGGCTTTGCACACCTTCAGGGCTTTCGTGGTTCACGGCGGGGGCACCCCGGCGCCTTGGGCGCCTCCTCAGAGGCTCGTGGTGCAGGGGGCCTACCGCTATGTGAGAAACCCCATGATATTAGGCGAATTTTTAATATTGCTCGGCGAGGCCCTGACGCTCGGCTCCGTATACATCCTCCTCTGGGCCCTGTTCTTCCCCGTTCTCATCCACTTCTGGCTTGTATTTTACGAGGAGTCTCGCCTTGAGCGGAGGTTCGGCTGGGAATACCGCCTATACAGGAGGAACGTCCGCCGCTGGGTGCCCCGCCTGAGGCCCTGGGGCGGCCCTCCCGGCGCGCAGTAAGCTTCAGACCGAATTCTTGACTTTCGCCCACTTTTCAAGCCAAAATAGAGCGTGGCCGGCAACTCAAACTGGCATGGGATGCGGATAAATGGCTAATGCAAGTGGCAATACTACCCCGACCTGCTGGGATTTCATGAAATGTCCCCGCGAGGTCTGCACCTCCTGCCCCGCCTATCCCGACTGCGGCCTGGAGTGCTGGAAGCTCACGGGCACCAAGTGCAGAGGCGGCGAATTCGTGAAGGCGAGCTTCGATGAAAAGATCCTCTACTGCAGAAACGAATGCGATTATTATAAAATCCACCTGAAAAAACTCTATCCCTGAGAAGGATATCACCTTCTCTATTCCCGCGGAATCGCAGACTAACCTGAAGTGGCCGATA
The DNA here is from genome assembly GCA_037385265.1 of Nitrospirota bacterium. Classification (GTDB taxonomy): domain Bacteria; phylum Nitrospirota; class Thermodesulfovibrionia; order Thermodesulfovibrionales; family JdFR-86; genus JARRNG01. Next base: position 26,856 of record JARRNG010000008.1, on the reverse strand, counting down.
TCGGCAGCAATAACTCCCTACCCACGGGCCGAAGCCCTTGGCCCGAGGCCTCGCATCGGTCCGTAACCACACTTTTCGAGCCTTACCACTTCCGGAACACCTTGATTTATCGAAATATTTTTCTCCAGGCCGTTAACATATTGAAATGCTTCAAATAATTGTGTAGTCTTATACATATGTATAAAGCGCAATAATATATAGGCGAAACAAAGTCGGAATAACCAAAGTAAGAACAGCAAGGGAGAAAAGGAGAACGCCGATGGCGGAGCAGGTTTCGAAGGAAGAATTCATAAAGAAGGCCATAGTAAGCCTGAGGAAAGAGGGATACAAGGGGATACATACGGTATATTCCGGCTTTAACGAGGCCTTCAAGAAGTACTTCCCCGGCGAGGACCCGGTGCAGGCCACGAACAAGCTCGCAGCGGAGGGAAAGATAGTGATCAGGCCCGTCAAGGGCGGCGTGATGCTATACCTTCCCGAAGACACTCCGTCAAAGGCCCAGACGGCTGACGAGGCCCTCAAGAAAATGGGTCTATGAGGCTTGGTTTTTTCGGCGGCACGTTCAACCCGATTCATTTCGGGCACCTGAGGGCTGCCGAGGAGGCCAGGGAGAGGGTGGGGCTCGACAAAGTGGTCTTCATCCCGGCCAAGAGTCCTCCCCTCAAGGCCGAGGACGTGGCCAGCGCGGAACACCGCCTTCGCATGACTTCCATTGCCGTCGCCCCGAACTTCTTTTTCGAGGTCTCCGACATGGAATGCCGGAGACCCGAAAAGTCCTACACGGTGGAGACCGCCAGGGAGCTCAGGGACGAGTATCCCGGCTCGGACCTCTTCTTCATAGTCGGCGCCGACGCTTTTCTTGAGATCCCCCTTTGGCGGGAGCCCGACGAGCTCGTGAGGCTCATCGACTTCGTCGTGATAGGAAGGCCCACGGCTCGTTTCGCCGAATTGGCCGAGTCGCCCTACGTGGAGGCGGGCGGCGACGAGCTCTCCTCCCTCGACAGCGGGGAGAGGGAAACGCTGGAGGTCGGCCTCAGGGGCGGAAGGCTCGCCGTGCTTCTGGGCGCCCCGTTTCTTGACATCTCCTCCACCGGGATAAGGAGAAACATCCGGGAGGGAAGGAGCATTAAATACTTGTTGCCTGGGAGAGTCGAATCTTTTATAATGACTAATGGACTCTACAAGGGCAAACCGTAGGGCGAAAGGGTATTGTCCATAGACAGCAAAGACAAGGCGCTTGAGATAGCACATCTGGCCCTCGACAAGAAGGCCTCGGATCTCGTCCTGCTGGAGATGAAGGACCTGGTGCCATACACCGACTACTTCATCATCTGCTCCGGAGAGAGCACCCAGCAGGTAAAGTCAATCTCGGACCACATAGAGGAGTCCCTGGCCAGAAAGAAGATCAAGCCCCTCGGCGTCGAGGGGCGGGGAGCGGCCCGCTGGGTTCTCATGGACTATAACGACGTTATCGTCCACGTCTTCGAGCGGGAGACCAGGGAATATTACATGCTCGAAAAGCTCTGGCTCGACGCCCCCCGGATCCCCGTTGATGAAGTTTCGGATAATCTGGGCAGGAAAGACAAAAGAAGCCTACGCGGCTGAGGGCGTGGCCAAGTACCTCAAGCTGCTCGGCGCCCTGGCCAAGGTGGAAGTCGTGGAGGTCAGGGAGCAGAAGGGCGGCCCCGAGGACGAGAGGCTGAGGAAGGAAGGAGAAAGGATATTGAAGCAGACCTCTTCCTTTGTGCTCCTCGACGAGCGGGGCCCGGAGCTCACCTCGGTGGAGTTTGCCGAGATGCTGAGGGACAGGGGGAGAGCCGATTTCGTGGTCGGCGGGGCCTACGGGGTGTCCGCCGAGGTGAAGGCTGCGGCCTCGGAGACCCTGGCGCTTTCGCGCATGACCCTCACGCACGAGATGGCGAGGGTGCTGCTTCTGGAGCAGCTCTACAGGGCCGTGACGATTCTCAAAGGAGGAGGATACCATCACTGATGGTCAAGTTCGTGGCTATCGTATTCGTGCTTTGCGTGGGGGCCCTGGCGCTCCTTGCGATGAGCAACACCGACAGCGTCCTCGTGACCATTCCCTTCTACAATACCTACGAGCTGTCGAAGATTGCCCTCATACTCATATCAAGCGGGTCGGGGGCCCTCCTCGTGCTCTTCCTGTTCATCGTGCGCGACACCAGACGCATGGTGTCGACATACCAGTTCCAGAAGAAGCAGAGGAAGGAGGAAAAGATAAACGGACTTTACTCCAGGGCCATGAACGCGATGCTCGCCGACAATCTGGCGGAGGCGAGGGCTTACCTGCAGGATATCCTGAAGGTGGAGAGCGAGCACGCCCAGGCCCTGATGAGGCTCGGAGACCTGGCCTCAAGAGATGAGCGCCACGACGAGGCCCTCAGGCAGTACAAGAAGGCCCTGACGGCCTCGCAGGACGACTTGGAGAGTATTGAGGCCCTTTTCGCGATCGCCACCTTGCTGGAGCGTCTCGAACGCTGGCCCGACGCGCTCGAGTACGTGGAGAACATCCTCGAGAAGGATCCCGAAAACCTCGGCGCCATGTACCTGAAGCGCTCGGTCATGGAGCGCATGGGAAGGTGGGGCGCGCTAATCGAGCTCCAGAAGGCCATATTGAAGGCAGAGCAGAAGGCCGGCCGCGACACGAGGAAGGAAGAGACCGTCCTGAACGGATACCGCTACGAGCAGGCCAGGGAGGACCTCGAAGAGGGACAGACCGAGAAGGCGGGCAAGGCCTTCAGGAATATAATCAAGGCGGACGAGAAATTCGTGCCGGCCTACATAGGGGTCTCGGAGGTTCTCCTGAAGGAGGGCGACTCCGAGGAGGCCGTCCGTTTCCTCGAGAAGGGTTATCACAACACCTCCTCCCTTATCCTCCTGGCCGCCGTGGAGGACCTCCTGATAAACATAAGCGAACCCTCCAGGCTGATAAGGCTCTACCGGGACGTCCTCGCCTCCTCCCCCCAGAACAACATGCTGAGGTTCATGCTCGGAAAGCTCTATTATCGGCTCGAGATGGTGGACGACGCGCTGGAGACCCTCTCTTCGGACGTGCCCGAGGAATATCCCCAGTGGCACCAGCTCCTGGGAGAGCTGTACCTGAGGAGAAACCAGTGCGAGCGCGCCATCGAGGAGTTCAAGAAGACCGTCGATTTCAGGAAAACGCTGAGACTCCCGTACTGCTGCTCCAAGTGTGGCCGCGAGGACGACGACTGGTCGGGCAGGTGCCCTTCCTGCGGGAGATGGAACACCTACGAGTTCAACCTCCATGGCGCCTGCAAGATCTAACAAGGACCGCGTAGTGCTGGACACGAGCCTCTTCGTGAACCCCGACGTGAGGGCGAGCCTTGGGGCCACCCCCACCGAGGCGCTGGAGGCGTTCCTATTCATCGCCGCTCAGCTCCCAATACTGGAGTTCTACATGCCTCCCTCCATCTTCGAGGAACTCATGAACTTCGTCCACCGCGACGAGGTCCCGGGAGACCTGCTGGTCTATCTGCACCAGAAGTCGCCCAAGCGCCACGAGCTTTCAGTGCCTGCCCTCTTTATATACGAGCTTGTGGAGGAGATCAGGGACAGGGTGAACAAGGGGCTGAGAATCGCCGAGAAGGCGGCAAGGAGCGAAAAGCCAGCCAGCGAGACCGTGCAGGAGCTCAGGAGAAAGTACCGCGACGCCCTCAGGGAGGGCATCATCGACAGCAAGGAGGACGTGGACCTGCTCCTCCTGGCCAGGGAGCTCGACGCTCTCCTCGTGACGGCCGACCAGGGCGTGATAAAGTGGGCCGACAAGCTCGGCCTGAGGTGGCTTCTGCCCGAGAAGTTCAGGGACTACCTCATGGGCTCCATGAAGAAGGCCGAGCTTCACGAGAGGAAGTAGGGCCCCCGGCCGGGTAAAGCCCCAAGGCAGACCGGTCTTCCCTCTAACCCGTAGACTAAAAGATACTGTATTTCCCCTCGGAAAGCTCGTCGCAGAACCGGGAGATGGAGGAAAGTTCCCTCTCCATTATGCTTGAAACGTCCCTCTTCACGTCTTTCAATTTCCTCCCCTCGCCCAGGACTACCTGGGCGGAGGCCATGACGGGGCTGTCCACGGGCGTGCCTATCCTGCTAAGGAGGAGCACGTGAGCCTCCCTGACGCCCGCGACGTTCTTATACATCTTCTCGGCAATCCTGTGGGCCAGCACGTTGTATATCTTCCCCACGTGGCTGGTGGGGTTCTTGCCGGCGGCGGCCTCGGTGGACATGGGCCGGTTCAACGTGATGAGTCCGTTTACGCGGTTTCCCCTTCCCACCTGTCCGGAGTCCGCGTCCTCGGCCGAAGTGCCAAGGAGGCTCAGGTAAACCCCCCCGAGCCCCCGACCCCTTTCGTCGAGGGCGTTCAGGTTCACGTCCACGCGCTTGAAGGCGCTAAACGTCCCCGCGTATCGTATGTTGTCCTCCAGGACGAGGGCCTTTCTCCTGAAGTACTCGTCCTCGGAGTTTATGTAGCCCGCCATGAGGGGCATGGCCACCGTGAGCGAGAGGTCCCTGCCGTTTCTCAGGCCCATCACTTTCACGTCCTCGCCCGTCTCGGGGAACCTCCGCTTGAAGGCCTCCGAGTTGAGGCGCCTCTCCAGGGCCAGCACCGCCTCCTCGGTTGGCGAAAGGGGGTAGTAGCCCACGAGGGCCGAGGTATCGTTTGCGCTCCTTACGGCGCCTTCCCTGAGGAATATGTCGGTTAGCTCCTCGGAGCCCGGTGCGAGCATGACGCGGTACTTCACGTGCCTTTCGGGGTCCACGAAACGGAGGTTGCTCCTCAGCCACTCCTTCGCCGCCCGGATGGCAATGTCCTTGACCGGCACCTTCTTGCCCCTGGCCTCGAAGGTGGCCCTGTCGCCCACCGTGAGCTCCATGGGCCTCGTCACCCGGCCGCCCCCGAACCTCTTCCTGGTGCTTCCCGCCGCCAGGAGCCCCTTGTCTATGTTGTGGTGGAGCACGGCGCCGAAGGTCTTTTTGTATTCTTTCGAGAGGGCAACGGCGATGGCTTCCATCACGGCGTCGCAGATGTAGTCGGGGTGGCCGGTGCCCTTCCTTTCGACGACTTCCACCTTCTGCTCGGCGACGGGCCTTCCCCTGTAGGCCTCTACGGATATCATGGATTAGATTCTATCAGGCGGCTGGGCCTGGGACAAACCCCGGCCTTGCTAACGGGCCCTGCCTTCCTCCCTGAACATCCTGGCGAGGTCCCTGGCGTGCCTGTTCTTGAATACCTCCTCTACGGGCTCGGGATACTTCTGCCGCCAGTTGGGGTGGGCGTCGATGGTGCCCGGCATGTTCTGCTGGTCGAGGACGCCGAGTATGTCGTCGAGGGCGGCTACGGCGAGCTTCGCCGGGGAGCGGCCGATGTGCCTGTGCACGCAGAGGCTCAGCTCCGGGGTCATCTTCTCCGGGGGCTCGTAGCCCTCGGGGAGGCAATGGCCGAGGGCCTCGATGATCCTCTCCCTGTCCCTCTTGCGCCCTGCGACGTCGTTTCGGTAGGCCTCCTCGTCCGGGTAGAGGCCGAGGGCCTTTTTCACCTCCATGTCGTGGCCCTCCCAGTAGCCCCTGAGGGTGGGCAGATCGTGGGTGGTCACGGCGGTGAGGGCCCTTTCGGGGTATTCCTCGGGCCGGCGGAAGACGTTTCGTTTCCAGTCCCTCTCGAAGTAGAAGAGCCTGTAGGAGAGCATACCGAAGTCCAGGAGGGCCTCCCGGATCTCGTCGCTCACGGTGCCCAGGTCCTCGGCAATTATCACCGCCTTGTTCCTTACGCTTTCGAGGGCGATTATCCTCAGGAGGTCCTCGTGGGGGTATCTCACGTAGGTCCCTTCCTTGGGGCTCATCCCCCGCGGCACCCAGAAGAGCCTGAAGAGGCCCAGGGCGTGGTCTATTCTGAGCGCCCCGGAGTACTTCAGGTTCTTCCGTATGGTCTGAACGAAGAGCTCGTAGCCCGTCTCCCTCAGCCTCTCGGGTATGAGCGGGGGGAAGCCCCAGGACTGTCCGTTTAGACTGAAGTTGTCGGGCGGGGCCCCGGCCTCCATGCCGAAGCCGAAGACCTCGGGGAAGCTCCAGGCGTCGGAGCCGGAACCCGAAGAGCCCACCGCCAGGTCCGCGTATATCCCCACGCCCATGCCTATGGACTTCGCCTCGTCCGAGGCCTCCCGCAGCTGGCGGTCCATGAGCCACTGGACGTACTGGTGAAAGAGCACTTGGTCGCCGTGCTCCCTCTTGAACTCCCCCACTGCGGGGCTCTCGGCCGAGCGGCACTCCTCGGGCCAGTCCTGCCACGTGTAAAGGCCGGGGTCCTTGGCCCTCAGGTGCTCCTCCAGGGCCGAGAAGGTGGCGAAGTCCTCGAGGGGCTTCCCTTCCGAGGCGACGTACCCGCGGAAGGCCTCGGCCAGCGAGGTGCCCGTGCGGAGGTGGCGCTTGAGGAAATCCTTGAAGGCGGCCTCGAGGGCACGCATCTTAAGGGCTGCAACCCCCTCATAGTCTATTAGGTCGCTCCTTCTTAGGGCTTCTATCTCGGCCTTGAATTCGGGCGACGCGATGAGCTTCCTGAACTCCGCCCCGGCGCTTATCTTTTCCAGGTCGAGGTCGATGAAATTCGCGTAGAGCCTGCTCGTGGAGGAGTAAGGGCTTATGCCGTAGGGCATCCTGTTGTTGATGGCGTGGAGGGGATTGATTCCCACGAAGTCGGCCCCCAGGTCCGAGCCCGCCCAGCGGAGCGCATCGCGCAGGTCCGTTAGGTCGCCCACTCCCCAGTTGCGGGCGGAGCGCAGGGCGTAGAGGTTCGCGTATATTCCCCACCTGCGCCCCTGGGGCTCATAGCAGGCCTCGGGCGTTACGATAAGGCGCATCCGGGCGGAATGTTCGCCCGAGGGCGTTACGCAGAGCACCCGGACGCCGTAGTACCCGAGGTCCCTGTCGGTGCGGTTGAGGAGCTCGGCCCTCACATAGCGCATGCCGTCTATCTCCCTCGTGGCCGATGCCTTTATGCCCTCTATCTCGTGGATGTCCTTACGGCCATCCTCGTCCTCGACGCTGAGGCTCACCCGGACGTCCTTTTCGCAGCCCTCTTCGAGGGGCAGGTGTATCCGTATCGTCGGGGGCTGTTTGCTGACCGGCACGACCAGGGTGGGCTCCATGAGCCTCAGCCACTTGGCGTTCAGCCTCCGGTGGAGCTCGGCCTCGCTGACCTCGATTCCCATGGAAGAGAGTATGGCCCTCTTGGCATCGTGGCTGGTGTGGTGCTTGTTGCCCCAGATGTCGTAGTACATCGGCTCTATGCCGGCGAGGGAGGCCAGCCGGTCCAGGGGTTCGGCTCCGTGGTGATGGGTCACGCTACTGTTTTCCTTTGGGCTTCCGCCCCTCCCTGGGGACAACGGCGATTCCGGAGGGGTCTATGTGGCACCGGAAACGGTCGGCCTCGGGGTCGTATCCTATCTGCTCCCCGGTGCCGACGGTGTTGAGCTTGTCGACTATGACCCTCTTGAGCTTGCAGTTTGCCTTGAGTATCACGTTGTCCATGATTATGGAGTCCTCGACGACCACACCCTTTTCCATCTGAACGCCGCTCCGGATGATGGAGTCCCGTATCCTCGCCCCGTTTACCGTGGTGCCCTCGGAGATGATGCTGTTCCTTATGTCGCCGCGGACTATCTTGGCCCCGGCGCCCCTTCCGCCCCCTCCGTGGACGGGCCACTGGGGGTTGTTTATCTCGAAGGCCGGGGCGGGCCCGAGCATGTCCATGTGGGCGTCGAAGAAGGCCGAGATGGTCCCCACGTCGCGCCAGTAGCCCACCTCTTCGTAGGGCTGGGTGCCGGGGATCACGTTGACGGCGAAGTCGTATGCGAAGACCTTGCCGGTGTCCACGAGGTCGGGAATGACGTGCTTTCCGAAATCGTGCTGATGCTTCCGCTGCGACTTGGCCAGAGACTTCATGAGCACTCCGGTGTTGAAAATGTAATTGCCCATGGAGACGTAGGCCTTGTCGGGCTGACCGGGCATGGGTATGGGGTTCTTGGGCTTTTCCTGGAAGCCGGTGATGCGTCCTTCCTCGTCGGTGATGATTACGCCGAAGGACGAGGCCTCCTCAAGCGGCACCGGCCTCGCCGCCACGGTCACGGCGGCTCCCCTGTCGATATGGAAGTCCAGCATCTGCCTTATGTCCATTCTGTAGATGTGGTCCGCGCCGAATATCACGCATACTTCCGGGTCGTTCTGCTTTATGAGGGCGACGTTCTGAAAGACCGCGTCCGCCGTGCCCTGGAACCACTCGGGCCCCATGCGCATCTGGGGCGGCACAAGGGCGATGAAGTGGTCCCTTATGACCGGAGATAGCACCCAGTTGCGCCTGACGTGCTCGATGAGGCTCTGGCTCTTGTACTGGATGAGAAGGTAGATGGAATATATGTGCGAATTGATGAAATTGCTGAGGGCGAAGTCCACCACCCGGTACCTGACGCCGAAGGGGACGGCCGGCTTCGAACGCATGGCCGTCAGGGGGAACAGCCTCTCTCCCTTGCCTCCGGCGAGGATGAACGCGAGAACCCTTGGATGTGCCATTACACCTCCCGATTATCCGTAAACTCTTAGATTAGATTGTATGGCCTCTACCCCGATTTGTAAAGGGCGCGGGAATCGCGGCCAATCACGATGAGGCGGGGATCGGCGCCTCATTCATACCACTGGGCCCTGTCCTTGGGCACACGCCAGTGGATGAAGTCGTACCAGATGCCGATGGGGGCCTTCTCCACGCCCTTGAACCGCCTTTGGAGGACGGGCAGCGCGTCGGGCACGTAGAGGAAGGTGTAGGGCTGCTCCTCGGCCAGTATGGCGTGTATCCGGTGGTAGATCTGACGCCGCCTCTCCATGTCGAACGTCTGTCTACCCTCTATGAGGAGCCTGTCCACCTCCTCGTTCTTGTAGGAGATGAAATTGAACGCCCCCTCCTTGGTCTGCGAGGAGTGCCAGATTATGTAGGCGTCGGGGTCCCTGGAGAGGCCCCAGCCCATGATGACCGCCTCGAAGCGTTTCTTGTCGATGAACTCGTGCAGGAGCGCCTGCCACTCCAGGACCTTTATCTCCATAACGATGCCCACGGCCCTGAGGTCTTCCCTGATTATCTGGGCGGTCTTTATCCGGTTGTTGTTCCCCTGGTTGGTGACCACGGTGAACCTGAAGGGCTCGCCGTCCTTCTGGAGGACTCCGTCGGGGCCCGGCGTCCATCCCGCCTCGGCCAGGAGCTCCCTGGCCCTCTGGGGAGAGTATTCGGGGTCCTTCGCCTCGGGGTTGAAGGCCCAGGACTCGGGCGGGAAGGGGCCCGTGCAGGGGGTGCCGTAGCCGAGGAGGACGCCGTCTATTATCTCCTGCTTGTTTATGGCGTGGGTTATGGCCCGCCTGACCCTCTTGTCCTGGAACTTGGGGTCCAGGAGGTTGTACCCCATGTAAGTGTAGGCGAAGGCCGGGTACCTGAACTTCTGGAAGTTACGCTCGAAATACTCGGTGTTTGCCTGGAGCTTGAACTGCGGGGGCGTAAGGTCCATGTAGTCGAGGCCCCCGAACTTGAGCTCAAGGAACATGGTCGCGGGGTCGGGGATGACGCGCATGACGAACCCATCGACGTTCGGGCGTCCCTCGAAATAGTCATCAAAGGCCTCGAGCACTATCTTCTGCCCCGTGACCCACTCCTTGAACCTGTAGGGCCCCGTGCCTATTGGGTTTCGGGTGAACTTCTCCTGCGTTATGTCCTGGCCCTCGAGCAGGTGCTTGGGGAGTATGCCCATGCCCCACGACTCGAGGGCCGGGGCGTAGGGCTCGCTGTAGGTCACTTTCACCGTGTGGTCGTCCAGCGCCCGCACGGACTCCACGGGGCCGAAGTTGCTTGCGTAGGGGGTGGGTACATCGGGGCTGGTGACGGTCTCATAGGTGAAGACGACGTCGTCGGCGGTGAGCTTCTCGCCGTCGTGCCAGAGGACGCCGTCTCTCAGGTGGAAGGTAATCACCAGGCCGTCTTCGCTTACGTCCCAGCTCTCGGCCAGGTCTCCCACGATGTTGATGTCCTTGTCGTACTTGGTAAGGCCGTTGAAGACCCAGCCGCTTATCTCCGCCGAGGCGCTGTCGGAGGCCAGAAGCGGAAGGAGCCTCTTGGCGTCGGCCAGCGAGCCCACGGTTATGGTGTCGGGGTTCCTGATTTCGGGCTCCTGACGGCAGCTCGAGAGAAGAAGAGCGGCCCAGAGGGCCGCCGCAAGCGCCAGATAGGACAGTAAGGGGTTTCCGCGCGCTCTGGGGCCTCTTCGAAGCACCTTTACTGCTGGGCCGGAGGCGTCGGCGCGGGCGCTATGGGTCCTTGCTGGGGTATTTCCGGAGCGGCGGGTCCGCCAGCGGGCGGAGCGCCGGGCTCAGAGGGCAGGGCCGGCACGGACTTGGCCGGGGCCGACTGCCTGACGACGGAGCCGCCCTTGGTCGATACTACCGCCAGAATCATGGAAGTCAGCATGAACACCACGGCCACGACGGTGGTCATCTTGTTAAGGAAGGTGGCGGCGCCACGGCCCCCGAAGACCGTCTGGCTCGAACCCCCTCCGAAGGCGGCGCCCAGTTCGGCGCCCTTTCCGCCCTGTATAAGGACGATGAATATCAGAAAGATGCAAACCAGAACGTGTAATGCAATCAAAGCCACGGTCATTTTATCGTCATGTCCTCCTGAATTTAACGATTCTTGTGAAGCTCTCGGCCTCGAGGCTCGCCCCGCCCACGAGGGCGCCGTCCACGTCCGGACACGCCATGAGGTCGTCTACATTGTCGGGCTTGACGCTTCCGCCGTAAAGTATCCGCGCCCTGTTTGCCTCGTCGCCGTAGATGTCGCCAAGGGTGTCGCGGATGAACTTGTGGGCCTCCTGGGCCTGCTCGGTGGTGGCGGTCACGCCGGTGCCTATGGCCCAGACGGGCTCGTATGCCACGACTACGTGCCCCAGCTCGACCCCTTCGAGCCCCCGCCTGAGCTGTAAGTCGAGCACGCTGTTTGTCCTACCGCCCTCCCTCTCCTCGAGGGTCTCGCCTATGCAGAATATCACTTTGAGCCCGAACAAGGGGCAGACCTTGACCTTCTTGTTTATGACCTCGTCGGTCTCGAGGAAGTACTGCCTGCGTTCGGAGTGCCCCGCGATGGCGTAGGCGCAGCCCACGTTCTTCACCATCACGGGAGATATCTCGCCCGTGTACGCGCCCTTATCCTCGTAAAAGACGTTCTGCGCGGCCAGCGCGACGTTTGAATTGGCCATCCTGCGCGAGGCCCGCTCGAGGGACGTGAAAGGAGGCGCTATGACAATCTCGGCGTCATCGACGTGCTGGACCTCCGGGAGAAAGGCGTCCAGGAACTCCTCGGTCTCCGAGACCGTCTTGTGCATCTTCCAGTTGGCCGCAATTATCGGTTTCCGCATAGACACTTATTATATATAATAAGCCGGGTCAGGGCAAGGGGGCCGAGACGGGCGGGCCACCCTAAAAAGCATGTAAATCAAGCCAGTTCGCCGGGCACCCGGGCCAGTGGACGCGAATCGGGCGTTCGGCGGCCCAAATATATTAAAATTAAAGCTGCGCTAATTCCGGCCCCGCAGGCCATAATCGGAGCCGCGGGTTTGCCGCCGCGATTGAAGGGACAGGAAGGAACGACATGGAGAGTCTTCTCGAAAAGATAGCGATGCTCGAGGAACAGCACGACCGCATCGACCCGGAGCTGATAGAGAGGAAACGCATCAAGCTGGGCCTCCGGAACCCCGATGGAACCGGGGTGGTGGTGGGCATTACCAATAAGGGCCAGGTGAAGGCGTTCAAGAGGGACCGCCACGGGCATAACGTCCCCATTCCGGGAAAGCTGATCTACTGCGGAATCGACGTCGAGGACATCGTGGCGGGCATAAAGCGCGAGGGGCGCTTCGGTTTCGAGGAGACCGTGTACCTCCTTCTCACCGGCCAGCTGCCGACCTCGGAGGACCTGGAGAGCTTCTCCCGGGAGCTCGGCAAACGCAGATCCCTGCCCGACGTGGCCAAGCAGATAATTAGCTTCAACTCCAAGAACGACGACCAGATGAGCGCCCTCCACAGCGCCGTGGCCTCGCTCCACAAGTTCGACGACTGCCCCCGCTCCACCGACGTCCGCGACGTGACGCGCCAGTGCATGGAGCTCATAGCCAAGTTCCCTACCATCATCGCCTATAACTGGAAGGTCGATCAGGCGAAAAACGGCGGAAACGGCGACTTCATAGAGCCCAGGCCCGACCTCAGCACGGCCCAGAACTTCCTCTACATGCTCCTTGGCGAGATGCCCACGGAGGAAGTGGCCCACGCCTTCGACATATGCCTTATCCTTCACGCCGAGCACGGGGGCGGCAACAACTCGACCTTCACGGTCAGGACGGTGTCATCGAGTCAGACCGACACCTTCATGGCCATCTCCGCCGGCGTGGCCTCCCTGGCGGGGCACCTCCACGGAGGGGCCAACGAGTCCGTCATGGCCATGATGGACGGCATAAAGGAAAACGTCCGCGACTGGAAGGACGAGGGCGAAGTGCGCCGGTACCTCGAGGGCCTCATGGACACGCGCCACGGCGCCGGCTCCGGCAAGATATACGGCATGGGCCACGCGGTCTACACCGTCTCCGACCCCCGGGAAATCATCCTCAAGGAGAAGTCCCGGAAGTTCGCCGAGAAGGCCGGGAGGCTCGACGAGTTCGACCTCTACGACCTGGTGGCCCGCGTGGCCAAGGACGTGATCAAGGAGAAGAAAGGGAAGTCGGTCTGCCCCAACGTCGATTTCTACTCCGGCTTCCTCTACGACATGATGGGCATCCCCCGGAGGCTCTTCACCCCGGTCTTCGCCATGTCCCGCGTCGCCGGCTGGAGCGCCCACAGGATAGAGGAGATAATACTGGGCCGCCTCATAAGGCCTTCCTACCTCTCCGCCATCAAGAAGAAGGTCCGCTACCGGCCGATAAAGAACCGGGGGTAGGCGGGCCGCACCCCCGATACAGCCATCGTCGTCCCATAGTCGAACCCGCGGCGGGGATGGGCCCCCGGGTGTGCTAGAATATCCTTCATGAAAAGGTACGTCTTTGCCGTCACCGGGGCCTCGGGGGGGCCCGTGGGCCTCCGGGTGCTCAGGGAGCTGGTCAAGACCTCCGAAGTGCACCTTCTGATATCATCGCCGGCCTTCGGCATTCTCAGGGACGAGGCAGGGGTGGATTGGCGCGGCGGGGACGAGGCGGAAACCACCGGGAAGGTCCGCGCCTCCCTGGGCGCCGAAAACGTACATTACTGGGCCGAGAAGAACTTCGCCGCTCCTGTATCAAGCGGCTCCTTCCCCACCGACGGGATGCTGGTCGTCCCCTGCACCATGAAGACCCTGGCTGGGGTGGCCGGGGGATACGCCGAAACCCTCGTGGAGAGGGCCGCCGACGTGACCCTCAAGGAGGGCCGGCCGCTACTTCTCTCCCCGAGGGAGATGCCCTTTAGCGCCGTTCACCTCGAAAACATGCTGAAGCTCGCGGCCCTGGGGGTCAGAATAGCGCCCCCTGTGCCCGCCTTCTATTTCGGGCCTAAGAACCTCGACGACATGGTGGACTTCCTCGCCGGAAAGGTCCTGGACGCCATGGGCGTCGAGCACGGCCTCTACAGGCGGTGGGAGGGGAGGCCCGAGCACGCGTAGGGTCCGGGGTTCCGAAAGCAAGGCAGAAGCCCCTAACCCCCCATTCCGCAGTATTTTTCCCGTCTATGATTTATATCATCGGGTTTGCCCGCACCAGTGGGGTAGAATATAAGTATGTTCAAGGAAGGATGCCCAGGAAGCAGGGAGATAAGAAATCCCTACCCCGAAGAGCTCGTATGCGTCTACTGCGGCAGGACCAACGAGATATGGAGCGACGAGCCGGAGATGGACTGCAAGGGCTGCGGCAAGACGATCAACCGCGAGATGAAGCCCTCGTGCATCGAATGGTGCCCCGCCGCCAAGGAATGCGTCGGTCTCGAAAAGTACGAGCGCCTTATGAAAGCCAGGTCTAAGGCGTAGCCGCCTGCTCCGACTGCTTCAGTTCCGCGATCAGCTTCTCCATCTCCGCCCTGTCAGGGGCCGCAGGCGACAGCTCGAGGTACTTTTCGAACTCCTCCCTGCCGGCTTTGACGTTTCCGAGGTCGAAGGCCAGCACTATCCCGAGGTTCCTGTGGGCAAAGGGATGGCTGGGGTCTAACTCGATTGCTTTCCGGAAGTATTCGGCGGCAAGGTCGGGCCTTCCCATGCGGCGGTAGCAGACGCCGGCATCGACCCTGACGTTCACGTTTCCGGGCTCGATCTCAAGAACCTTGCCGTAGGCCTCCACAGCCTCGGAGTACCTCTGGCTGTCCATCAGGATGTTGCCGAGCTTCGTCCACGCCTGGACGTTCTGAGGGTCTTCATTCACTACGCCGCGCAGGAAGTCCACCTGCTTGTCCACGTTGACGGGCGCCTGGGCGGGTCCCTGCGGGACCACCGGCCTGTCGCCTCCGCTGTCGCAGCCTGAGACCAGGGTTATCGCAATTAGCGCCATTATAGACAAAACTAATGTTCTCATCGTTAAAGACCTCCGGGCCGTTTTTTATTTAATTATATCAGGATGGAGGCGCGCAGTTCATCCGCACGAGCCTCCCGGGGGCTAAGCGGCTCCGGAGAGCCTCATCATCCAGTAGAGCACCGGACCGGCGAAGAGCACCCCGTCGATCTTGTCCAGAATCCCCCCGTGCCCGGGTATAAGGCTCCCCGAGTCCTTTACCCCGGCGTCTCTCTTGAACATGGACTCCACGAGGTCGCCCACTATGGTGACCGCGCCTATAACCGCGCCTATCAGTGCCGCCCGGCCCGCCGGCATGGAGGAAACCAGCAGGGCCCCCAGGGCCAGGGCCGAGAGCGCCCCTCCGGCTATCGAGGCCGCGGCCCCCTCGACGGTCTTGTTGGGGCTGTAGGCCACGTAGAGCTTTCTCCTGCCGAGCCCCTTGCCCACATAGTAGGCGGCGCTGTCGGAGCCCCAGACGACCCCGAAGAGGAATATTATCCACTCCGGCCCCACGGCCCTGATGCCCGTCTGCATCCCCAAGAGGCCAGGCACATAGAGGAGTCCCACGAAGACCGGCGAGAGGTCCTTGAGGGCGTCCGAGGGATCCCTCTTGAGGAGGAGCCTCGCCGCGCCGACAATGAGCAGAGAGGCCACCAGGAGGTCCGATATCCCCGCAATGTGCGCTCCGGCGGGGATTGCGACTCCCAGGGCCAGGCCCAGATTCTTCAGGGGGCCCCTGACGCCGTACATGCCGTAGAACTCCGAAAGACCGAGCCCGGAGGCGAGACACAGAAAGACGGTGAAGAATACGGGCGGGAGCCACATCACGTAAGCGAAGGCGATGGGCAGGACAATGGCCGCCGTTATGATCCTCCTGCGGTGCACTCAGGACTCCTTGGCCGGCACCGTGCCGAACCTTCTTTCCCTGGCCCTGTAGCTGTCCATGGCCCGGAGGAATTCTTCCCTGGTGAAATCCGGCCACAGCACGTTCGTGAAGTATAGCTCGGCATAGGCCGCCTGCCAGAGGAGGAAGTTCGATATGCGGATCTCCCCGGAGGTCCTTATGATGAGGTCCACCGGCGGGAGGCCGGCGGTGTCGAGCAGGCTTTCGAAGCTATCCTCCGTGATATCTTCGGCCTTGGCGCCCAGGGAGACTGCCTTCCTGACGGCCCTGAGAATCTCGTTCCGCCCCCCGTAACTCAGGGCCGAGACCGCCGTCATCCCGGTGTTTTCCGCCGTGGCTTCCTCGGTCTCCCTGATGAGCTCCTGGATGGACTCGGGGAGCCGCCAGATCTCTCCGATGGCCCTGTAGCGGATGTTCAGCCTCTGAAACTCCTCGATTTCCTTCCTCAGGTATATCTCCAGCAGCTTCATGAGCACCGTTATCTCGCTCCGGGGCCTCTGCCAGTTTTCATGCGAGAAGGCGTAGAGCGTAAGGCACTTGATGCCGAGCTCCGAGGCGGCGGAGATGGCGTCCCTGGCCCTCTCGGCCCCCCTGCGGTGCCCTTCCATCCTCGGCAGGCCCCGCGCCCGCGCCCAGCGGCCGTTGCCGTCCATGATGATTCCTACGTGCTGGGGGATATTGCCGGACCGGTCCACCGACTCAGATTCCTTTGAGCGAATAGATGTAAATCTTGCTTACCAGCGGGTTCTTCCCCTTGAGCAGCTTCTTGGCGTCGATGCCCAAGGGAGGGTTTACCAGCAGGAAGGCCCTGTCGCCCGCAATTGACATGTCGGCTATCCCGCCCGGGACGTCCCTTATTATCGATGTCTCCTGGAAAGACGGCCCCGTCAACCTGAGCCCCACGACCTCGGAGGACTTGATGCCCAGGCCAGGGGCCTTTTCTGAAAGGAATATCCTCTTGACGGCGAAGGCCGTCTTGCCTATCACGTCTATCTTGTGCTTCACCGACCACACGTCGTGGGAATACGAGGTGGTTTCACTGTCGTTGGGCCTTAAGTTTGCGGGGCCGCGGGCTAGTTTCTTGAACTCGAAGGCCGGGTCCCCGAAGCTTTCGGGAGAGCGCCAGGTCTTCTTGCCTTCCTCGTCGTAGAGGTTGAGGTGGCCAAGGTCGTCATAGGCGATGACGAGCCGTTCGTCGCCTTCCCCCCTTATAAAACTGAAGTCATATATGTTCACGCCCTCGGGCAGTTCGAGCACATCGGGCAGGGCGCCGCCGCCAGCTCCGACCCAGGGCACCCTGAAAATCGGCCCGTCGTAACCCTGGCCCCTGACGTTCTTCTGGCCGTAGAGGGCCCCGTCGATTACCCTCATGAAGTGATTCTTCTCGAGCTCGACCTCGAACTTTCCGTCGCTGTACTTGTATACCCTGGACACGATGGACTGGGACCTCTTGGATGTGACCACTAGTTCGTCTTTGCCGTCGGCGTCGAGGTCATGGAGGTCGACCCATATAATCTCCTCGCTGCTCGGGCCCTTGAGTTCGAGGCCGCCCAGGGCCTTGTCGAGGGGGCCGTCCATCCTGAGAAAGCCCAGCTCCGAGGGGGTTCCGACAAGCAGCTCCCGGCTTCCGTCGCCGTCGACGTCGCCGACCGCCATTAGCGCTGAGCCGTAGCTGACATCGAATACTACGAGGTAATTCTTTTGGGGGGCGAAGAGTTCGCTGCCAATGCTGAGCCGGGCCAGCAGGTCTGGCCCTATGACGGCGGATCCAGCGTAAATCTCCCCCGGGCCTTCCGCCCACAGGAGTTCCTGCCTGAGAACCACTTCCTCGCCCGACTTCGCCTCCGTCAGGACGAGGGCAGCCTGGGCGCCCTTGCTCTGGGCCTCTTCCCTTATCTCATCCTTTGAGGCGTTCCCGGGGGCCGTGTCTATTATCTCAAAACGCCCCGTTGCCTTAAGGGCATCGTAGTACTCCTGCGAGATGTTCCAGCCGACGTCGGCGAACTGGTAGAAAAGCAGCCTCACGGGGGCGGAGCTTATCCTCAGGATGTCGCCCTCCTGGGGGCTTCCGGAGAGTACCTGTAAGGTGGAAGACCCCGCCTGGGCCTCTAATACCTCGGCCGTTCCCACGTGGCTTTCTATCACCCCGAGCTTCTCCCCGGTAACGGGATGCGTGAAGGGCGCGCCCGCTCGCGAGACCGTGAACCTCATGTGCTCCTTGACCCCGCCTTCGGAGCCCAGGTCGGCGATGGCCGTGGCGTTGTATACCGAGACTACGCTTCCCTCCATGGGCTTAAAATACGAGGCCGCTTCGGCGGCAAGACGCTCGAAGGGATTGTCGGCGGCGTAAGCCGCGGCAGGGAGGAAAAGGAAGACCGCCAGGAGGGAGACGAGTGCCCTCCTAATCGAGGGATAGGCATAACCGGAATCGTTCATTTGAGCGCTTATTATAGCATACGCCGACGGCGCCGAAGGGGAGGGCTACTTGACGGCCGATGCGGGTTTTTGGTTTAATTCTAATGGGCTCAGGCGCGTAGCTCAGGGGGAGAGCGCTACCTTGACACGGTAGAGGTCGGCGGTTCGAAACCGCCCGTGCCTACCATGCAATTCTTTTCATTTTCAGGCAGTTGTCCGCTCTGGGCGACTGCCTGATTTTTCTCCTCACTGCCAAACGTAACCGAAACGTAACCATCCCCGCCCTTGAGCTTATCAAGAACGTTCACCCCATGCCTCAGAGATTCAGGATAATGATGGGCATACCGCATTGTCATCTTCAGGCTCTTGTGGCCCAAAAGCTCCTTCACAACATAAAGATCAACCCCTGACTGAACTAGCCTCGTGGCAAAGGTATGCCTTAGGTCATGGAACCTGACATCCTCAAGCCCGGCCTTCCTCCTCGCCGAATAGAACGCCCTTAAGAGGTTTCTGGCATGGATTTTAGTGCCTGCCTCAGAGGCAAAGACATAGCCTGAAATGTGTCTGATTTTGCCCTTTGCTCTGAGAAGCCCTAAAGCCGTCTGGTTTAGGGGAATGGTTCTCTTTTCCTTGTTTTTGGTTTCCAAAAGCGTTACGGTGCGTCTGAGCATGTCCACCTGAGACCACTTCAGGGAAAGTATTTCATCCTGTCGCATGCCGGTGTTCAGTGCAAAGAGGATGATATCCCTGAGCCACGCCGGGGAAGCTTCTAGCAGAGATTCCTGTTCCTTCAGAGTAACCCACCTTTCTTTGTGGCCCTTAGGTTGCTCGATTCTGACCTTCCAGAATGGGTTTACTTCAAGCCACTCCCACTCCCTGACCGCAATGTTCAAGGCTGCTCTAAGAAGCTCAAGCTCTCTGGCAAGAGTCGCAGGCTTAATGCCGGACTCTCTTCTAAGCCTCTTGTAATTAGCGATCTTCTGAGGAGTAATCTCCGCGAGTGTACAGCCACCAAAAAACTCAGAGAGCCTTTTGAAGGAACACTTGTCTTTCTCGATGGTGCGATGTGCCTTATTAGGGATTGCATACTCTTTCATATACCTATCCCTTAGTTCTTCAAAAGTCCTTCTCTTGGCTTCATTCGGAAACCATCTACCCTCTGAAATCTCAGTGAGCCTCTTGGCATGAATCCTCTCTGCTAGCTTCTTGTTTGCGGTCTTGGTTGACTCATGAACCTTTTTACCGTTGATCTTGAAAGTCATCCAGTAAAACTGGCTGTCCTTTCTTTTATACAGGCCCATCAAACCTGCCCTCCCTTCCTGGGCCTTCTACCTGCAAGGATATTATACCCCTCAACAGGCTGTTTTTGGCTGTTTTTAAGCCATGAGATTACGTCATCTTCCGAGAACCTGAGAAGCCCGTTTACCTTGAGGCAAGGAATCAGGCCCTGCTCAGCCCATGAGTAAATGGTTGACGGGCTTGCCCTGAGAAGCTTTGCAATGTCCTTCACGGTCAGGATTTTCATGTTTGATTGTCCAGTTCCCTGCGTTCAAGGCTTCGAACTACGAGATAAACAGTCAGCCCCGCCAATGCCGTGATAACTAATAAGCCTATTGGGTGCATTTCCCATCCCTTGCCTTTCATCTTTTCACCTCCTTTGGAATTCCGATTAACTGCGCGTGTGCCTCTGTGAAGAGGAGCTTCTGGCAGAGAGGGCAATAGACCCCTGCGTGCCTTACGCCAAGCAGAAAATCCCATTCCGGCGATATTCGAGCTTTAGATTTGGATAATTGATACTCACACATGGGACAAGTGAAATATTTCGCCTTCTTGCTCTCGCACAGAGGGCAGTCTGGATTTCCGCAACCAGTAACCTCAAAGAATTGAAGGCGGTCCTTGCCCTTGATCGTAAGGATGTATCCTCTTGGAGTGCGTTCCAATAAGCCCTGTCTGCCAAGATACGAGAGATATGACCTTGCCGTGCCGGGTGAATAATCAAACTGCTTGACAATGTCCTGTGATCGTACTCCTTCGTTCTTATTCATCAACAAGAGAGTTAGATGCTTGTTAGTTTTCATATAGCATTCTCCATTAATGATTTTTGAATAACAAAAGCCAAATACCCCTGAATTGATCAATCCAATAAGTATTTGGCTTTTTTGTCTATATTAAGACTTGTTTGCCTTTTTAGAAATTAATTATAGCTTTGCAGTTAGGACATTTAATTTGACAGCCTCCTTTTTTTAAGAATTTAAATAATCTTGTTTTGAGCAAAATCCCATCTTCCTCAACGAACCTAATTAAGCAGAATTGTTTTGGTCTTTTCCAGTTCCGCATTAATTTTTAGAAATGAATCCTTGGCGAAAGCCATAGAAGTGAAGCCGAAAACGAATGTCTCGATTATTTCTTTCAAATCCTCGATAATTTTCTTTTGCTCTTCCTTTTCTTTGGATTTCAACTTACTGACGTTATCGGCTATCGATTTGCCTATTTCTAATATTTGAGAAGAGGTTGCGCCCTTGTAAAAATCGGGCACTCCATCAATGTTATTTACAAGTGCTCGAACTAAGTCCCAAATTAGATAACCCATATGCAAGGGAATCGCATCCGGCTGTTTACTCTGAGGCATTACGAAATCGCTTACAAACATAGGAATTTGGTGTTCCAATTCTCTGACTAAGCCCATTTTCTTTGCCTTCTTCCAGAATTCAGGATTCTTTTCCTGGGCCTCGGCGATCATGGACTGAACAGCGAATTTGGATTCCCAGAACTGACCTTTTACGCAGGATTCGAAGTATTCCGAGAGCGTAACACCCTGTTTCTTAGCCTCTTTCTGGAATTCCTGTTTCAATTCCTTGCTGATTCGAATGCCTCTGAAATCGTCTTTCCTCCTGCTCATGTAAAACATGATAAACAAATGCAAAACAAAAAGTCAAGTTTTTAGGAATTGAAGATCGGGGACTTATGACAAGCCTTTGGGGGTGTAAAGCTATGTTGGTCAAATCGAGGCAGAGTTAGCTTGTTAGAGCGTAAGGGTGAGTATGACTGAACAAAGCGAGTAAGCTAGCTTATCTTCCAAAGATACTTGGAACCTTAAGTGAGCTACTTCCTGAAGTCTATCTATCCAAGCAATCAGGTTTATTGCAGATTTCACTCGTAAAAGAACAATAAAATATTTTTTCCGAAAGAGATTCCGGGAAATTTCAT
Organism: Nitrospirota bacterium; assembly: GCA_037385265.1. Taxonomy (GTDB): domain Bacteria; phylum Nitrospirota; class Thermodesulfovibrionia; order Thermodesulfovibrionales; family JdFR-86; genus JARRNG01. The sequence continues at coordinate 5,712 of JARRNG010000008.1, read as the reverse complement.
ATAAGGAGACCAGATAGCAATTATCTTACAACTTATAGCAAAAACGTCTATTGACAGATGTTCTTTGTCCGCTCAATATGAAATTAGAATACCTACTCCGAAATAGGAGTAACTACTGCCAATTGTAGATCCACGTTGGGGGAAGTGGAGAACAAATTGTAGATTCACGTTGGGGGAAGTAGAGAATTTAACACTCGGGGGAACGAATATGAAAAAGCAGAACAATAAGCGAAACGACAAAAAGATGAATCGATTTCTGAGGGCTCCTTTTTCGCGGAGGCAATTTCTGAAAGCCTGCGGCATAACCGGGGCGGCCCTGTGTCTGCCCTGGAAGGGAAACGTTAATCCTGTGTTTGCCCAGATTCCGGGCGGCACGCTCCCTCCCGGTGATGTGGCCAAGTATGTCCTGCCGCTGGTCAAGCCACCGGCTATGCCGCCAAGCAAGGGATCTAATAAGAACAAGGACAAGTACAAGATTGCCGTCCGTCAGTTCTCGCAGCGGGTCCTTTCGCCGCAGCATCCCGAGACCACGGTCTGGAGCTATGGCTCCGTAGATCATCCCGGCGGTGCTCTCGAAGGCGGTACCTTCAACTACCCGGCCTTCACTATCGAGAATAACTGGAACAAGACCACGCAGGTGATCTGGAGAAACGAGCTGGTCGATGCCAACGGCAACTACCTGCCGCATCTGCTGCCCGTTGACCAGACGCTGCACTGGGCCAATCCGCCAGGAGGCAATGATGGCCGCGATACGAGGCCCATCTTTACGTCCACGCCCGGTCCCTACACGGGTCCCGTGCCGATCGTCACACACGTCCATGGGGCACATACCAACGAGGATAGCGACGGCTATCCTGAGGCTTGGTATCTGCCTGATGCGAAGAACATTCCCGCCGGCTATGCCGCAACGGGCACCTTCTTTGACTACTTCAGCGCTAAGTACGAGCACTACTGGGATCCCGGCGCGGCTTCTTTTAAGTATCCGAACGATCAGCGAGCCACGACTCTGTGGTATCACGACCATACGTTGGGAATGACAAGGTTGAACGTCTACGCAGGTCCGGCTGGCTTCTGGCTCATCCGCGGCGGCCCTGATGACGTTGTACTGGACAGCCGGGATGGCACCACGGCAATCCTGCCGGGGCCAGCCCCCGGCATTGGCGATTATCCGCTTGGAACTTACTACGAAATCCCCATCGTGGTCCAAGACCGCTCGTTTAACGCCGACGGTTCGCTGTTCTACCCGGACAGCCGCACATTCTTCGACGAGTTCCCGGGACCCTACATACCCGATACACCCGTGTCTCCCATCTGGAACCCCGAGTTCTTCGGCAACATGATGGTGGTGAACGGATTCACCTGGCCCTTCCTTGACGTCGAGCAACGCAGCTACCGCTTCCGCCTGCTCAACGGCTGCAACTCGCGCTTCCTGATCCTGCAGTTCAGTGATCCGCGCGTGGAGGTCTGGCAGATAGGCGCCGAGGGCGGCTTCCTGCCTGCGCCTGTGAGGCTGAACGACTTCCCATATCCGGGCACGAGTGGAGGCGCGACAGTGCTAATGGGTCTTGCCGAGCGCGCCGACGTGATAGTCGACTTCACCAATGTCCCGGTCGGCACAGAAGTTCTTTTACTGAACTTCGGTCCCGATGAACCCTTTGGGGGCGGTGCAGCCGGCCTCGATTTCAATCCTTCCGACCCGGATTCAACCGGTCAGGTGATGCAGTTCCGCGTTGGACCGGCTTTGGACAGTGATCCCACCACTCCTCCCCAGTACTTGCAGCTGCCTGATATTACACCACTCGGTTACGCCCCGGTTACGAGAGACCTCAGCCTCAACGAAGAGGCCTACGGGGAAGTGGAGGAGGAATACCCTACCTCGGCTCTTCTGGGCATTTTCAACACGGGGACAGATCAGTCAACACCGCTGCTTTGGGCGGATCCAATCAGCGAGAAGCCGAACGTCGGTGGAGTCGAGGAATGGAAGTTATACAATCTCACCGAGGACGCCCATCCAATCCATATCCACCTAGTCCAGTTCGAGGTACTCGGGCGCGAGCCGATAGAAGGTGGTACCAGTGTTGCTGGAAGCAATGGACCCCTTCCCTGGGAGACAGGATTCAAAGACACGGTCATCGCCTACCCCGGAGAGATCACAAGGGTCAAGGCCAGGTTCGATAAACCTGGTTTCTTTGTCTGGCACTGCCACATCGTCGAGCACGAGGACAACGAGATGATGAGGCCATATCATGTAGGGCCGATTCCGAATGCGCCGGCTCAGTAATTTCAGGCTGTGAATGGAAATAAGGCCCCCTGGAGTTCCAAATGGAATCTGAACTCCGGGGGGCCTTGTTTCTTTACATCTATCCACTGTCTCTGAATCAGGTTTTTCTCCAGGGCTGCATGGCTATACCATTGATGGAATCTTAAACGGATGAATATTTTTATATGAAATCAACAATAGTCGATGTTGACATTCCTGTGTATAAGTAGGTGAACTATAGAATGCGACTAACACCTACTACAATGTAGATAGGGCAAATTGCCACTATTGAAATTTTACAAAGAAATACGGAGGACGAGTCACGTCAACGCCCATCAACGAGAAGGTGATATCAGTCTACAGCTATGCGATATTTTAAAAATCTCCCTGAACCATCAACCCAAATAAGAAGCCACTCAGAATCAATACCAAAGAATGAATCTCTTTGTGGACCAAGCATATATATTAGGTCTCTACCTGTAGACTGAAAATATGGCGTATCAAGAGAAGGCCCAAGAAGACTTTCAATTTCCTCCCGCGTTTTCCCGGGAAGACTTTCAACTACATCTTTGAGCATCTTCTGGCGAGGGGTTATATCATCTCCTACAAAAGCACATGACTCGGGTAATTTCCATATAGCTGGATTAAACGGCATCCCATCTGAGCCTGACGGAAGGGGAGATGGAAGGGCCCTAAATAATATGAGTACTGATGCAAAAATAAATGCACTTGCAAGTACGAATATTACTGCTGAGCGATGATGAGGCCGAACCTTTTCCCTCAGTATTAGAACTATTGTGATGCCCAGTAAGCCCCATAACCCCACAATCCCAAGGATAAGAAGGATAGCGAATAGAGATAAGACATAAAAGAAAAAGAATTTTGTGCCACCCAGTGCGGGATACACCTTAAGGATAAGAAGGATTGAAAAATACAGGGCACAAACAATGAAAAGAACAAATTTCTTAGGATGCACGTGGTGCATTAAAAGTAGCCTCTAATGTGAATTTCCAAAATAATCTAACACCATTCACATTTTTCTGTCAATTGCGTCTTACATGAAGAAAATAACAAAATAAAATCCCTTTTTGCTTTGTCTATTCCTCCGCAATGTGATAGGTCTTATCAGTTGAGATCCCTTTTCCCTCCAAGTCTGATGAGGATACCTTAAAATGGAGTTCATTTGTTCTAAAATCAACACCGGTAATAACATATCCTGGACCTGGAGAATTAATTGTAACAGTCTTATCTTCGGGCATTATCTGTTTTGCGGTCTTTGATTTAAGGTTCAATTCAAAGAGTCCTCCTGAGCCGTAAATCCGTTCCGTGGCAATGAATAATTTTGTACCTTTTGGCGACCACGCAAAACTCGATACATCAGAAGCCCACATGGGTTCTTGCCAAAAACGGTTCGCAATAGTCCATTTAGGCCCATATTGCAGACTAATTGGAGCTCTCAGATTTTCATAGTAGACTACCCCAGCATAATCACCGAGAGCATATTCACAGAAAATGAGTATCGCAAATGGCCCATTTGGCTGGTGATGAAGACCTTGTTGGCACGTATCTTCATGTGTTGACCAAAAAAGCTCACTCTTGATCTCATTTGCTAAGGATTGACCAATGACAATCAAGGATGCTGCAATTAGTAGCGCGATAATGCTTAATACTCTCATGCCAAAAGTATTACTTTTCACTTGTAATCAGCACAATTATATCATGATAGAAAGATATATGTTTCAGGAAGTACTTGTGATTACGCCTTTCACCTACAAAGTCGCAGGATTCGTGAGTCTGGCATGTGTTGATTTAAGATTAAAAGTTGGAAAGCGGGGCGACTTCCCCTCGGCCCCGCTTTTCTAAAAATGGGATATTCCTTCCTGAGGTTCATCTAATCCAAAATATTGCAAATAACCGTAAATAGAGCAAATTAGGCCAAGTATAAGAAAATAATAGACAAGAAGCCATCTTAAAATTGTGATACGTTTTAGGTAAGAGATGGACGAAGACGGCCTTCAGGGGGGTAGTATATGGACTGTCCATTTTGCGGTGAAGGTGCGAGAGTAGAGATCAGCGAATCAGATTATGGTTGTTCATGCCATTGCCAGGACTGCGGACTTGACTATAACTTTTCTGATGTCCCCGACGATGATGAAATGAAGATATTGTGAAACGCTGTAACATGCGATTACTTCCTGAAGTCTGCAACTAACCCTTTATTCTTTGTTTTCATATTTCATCCTTTTATCCACAATTGATTCTTTGTACGGGCATCTTTTAAAATTAACATCTTCATGAAAAAACCAACTTATAGAAAACCATCGAGGGAACGCCCAAATTGTTGGGAAATGATGAATTGCTCTATTGATGTGCGTAACAGATGTCCTGCCTATCCAGATATGGGGAGAGAGTGCTGGAAAGTAACAGGAACCAAGTGCAATGCAGGGACATTAGAGGAGTCATCACTATCAGAAAAGATTATCTATTGTAGGGGCAAATGTGCTTATTACAAAAAATACATCGCAAGGGGTCATTTAAAAAGGGCGATCTCTAAAAAGCAAAAAAAGACGCACTGAGTACGCTGGGGACTTCACCTACTAATGCATAAGTTCATAATGGTGAAACGATTAAGGATTATTGAGTGAAATCCTTAATCTGGGACGGCACTTTGAGGTTGGGATTAATTAATATAGCCTCCTCTATTATGTCTTCGACATCGATGCCTTCTAAAGTTTTACCCGAAGCTTCAAGAGAACTAATAACTTGTTCTAAAAATCTCTTACTTATTTTCCCGCAATCATAAATATCAACTACTTTGTTCACTTCCTCTAACATATCCTCGAGCCTATTATCCTTCTGCAAAAGCGAAAAATACCATAGAAGAACTGTCAAAAGCGCAAACCCAAACACCAAGACCACGAATCGCTCGGCGTCGACAAAACCCATAATACTATTGACGTATTCCATTTCCGACTATAGCCATATCAATCAGTTAAAAGCCGTACTATTCGTGCGCCTCCCTCAAGCCGACTTCAGCCTCTTTGCCTTTAACCCCTGCCTTTACCCTTACCCTTTTCCTGTCTCTTGACATCTGAGCCAAAATGCCCGCTTTTCAGCTCTTTGAACTCTCTTGACCCGGGCTTTATCCCGAGGTTTTTGGCAATGACCCCCCATCCTTTATTCCTGTTGGCCCGATATTCTCTTAGGACCACCTCGGTGCTTACATGCGCGACTTGGGCTATCCTAAGACACATGTATGCATCCCCGGGGCTGTCGACGGCCCTTAGGAGGACATCCACCTCCGCCCCAGGAACCCGGAACTGAGCTGCCAGGTCTGTTCTGAAACCGCCTGAATCCGCCTCGGCCCTTATACTGAGGTGCTTAACGAAGTCATCCAATTCGCCGCCTTCCACCATGGGGACGGCCAGAAAACAAGTAAACGCAAGCAAAGC
>JARRNG010000007.1:0-50644 GCA_037385265.1 Nitrospirota bacterium | reverse complement strand
GCTTGACACCTAACGGAATGTGTGATATTTGAAAAGTGACGCATCAAGGGGTAGCAGTATTGGGGGAAGGATGCTCCTTTTAGGATTCTCTGAAATTATCAATATCTTCTTTTCTCCATGGTAAAAGCAATTCGGACAATTCCGGGGATACCATACCCCAATCCCTCATTACCCTTTCTGAATTACCATTTAGAATCCTCAAAATTATACCTAAGCAGCGCTTCTGGATTACAGTCAACTAGACGCACCTCTCCTGGTAATGGGTTCGTTGCGTGAGCATGGCGTGTATAAGCCGCAGGAGCTTGTGGGACGTCGCAAATATCGCCTTCTTGGGTGCCTGTCCTTCGGCTTTTTTCTTCATAAAATATTCTTTGAAGACCGTGTTGTGAGTGATAACGGAGCCGGTCATGATCCAGACGACCCTTCTGAGGTGGCGGTTCCCACGCTTTGATATCCTGCTCTTGCCCTCGAACTTCCCTGACTGGTGCACCGTCGGGTCAAGCCCGGCATAGGCGATAAGGCTTTTCCATGACCTGAAGCTGCCTATCGTGCCCACCTCGGCAAGAAACGTTGTCGCCGTGCCGTTGCTTATGCCCTTGATGGAGGTCAGTATTTCGAGGTCTTCAATCATCGAGGACTCGCAGTACTCGGTGAGCACCGCGCTGAGCTTCTTCTTCCGCTTCTCCAGGTGCTCAAACGTCTCGATCTTACCCTGAAGGATGAGCTCCTTTGCCTGGCTCACTGATGCAACGGAGGACGCCGCAGCCTCTATGATGTCCTCGGGCGAGGCCGTCAGCTTCCTGCTGCTCGGGGTCGGCCTCAGCGTCTTGGCCACCGAGCCCGCCCTGGCCTTCCTGACGAGACGGGCCGATGGATACCGCTTGAGCATGTTCAGCACGGATTTTCTAAAGGGGTCGCAGAGCCGCTCCAGCTCCGGAAATGTGGTCTGAAGAAGCCTCCGTATCTCCACCCTCACGGCCGACAGCTGATGGCACAGGCTCTCGCGCTCCCGGGCTATGTCCCTCAGGTCCTGCATCTTCTGCGAGATGTCGAGCTTGGATATGGCTTCCCTGTGGGCAAGGAGGAACCGCGCTATGGTCTCGGCGTCCTTCCTGTCAGTCTTCGTCTTTCTCAGTGACATCCTGGCGAAGTTGGCAATGAGAAGCGGGTTCACCACGACGGCCTCTACCCCCTGAGCCACCAGGAACGAGTACAGGTTGATATGGTAGCAGGCCGTGGATTCCAGGGCCACAACGACATCCGAAATGCTCTCGCAGCTGTCTTTGATTGTGGAAAGCAACCTGCCAAACCCAGCCCCGTCCATCTCAAAGAGCATCGAGAACCGGCTGTTGCCCTCCTCGCCTATACCGTGGGCCGAGGATGTGTCCTTGGATACGTCTATCCCTACGTAGAGCTTCCCCATACCCGTCCGTAACCAGGGCTCCAAGGCCCAATCAACTTATAATGGCTTTGGGAGGCAGGGAACACACTGTAGTCAGGGCTCTCAGGCCCAGGAAGTAAGTCAGTCCTCCTGCCGTCCTTTCCCTGTCGATTTATAGCACGATGTCCATGTAGGAGGAAGTACTTGTGATTGCGTCTTTCACCTTCAAGTTCTTAGTTCTATGATTTGACTTAATTGAAGATTTTGATTTGAAATATTAATTCGCTTATATTAAGATGCTATTTTGTTTGGTTTGATAACAAATTTCTCAGCATGACCAAAGGTTATAGGTTTTAGTTTGCCTATCGATATAATAACTTCAAAGGATTTGTTAATCTTTATCTTTCTTGCCTGTAAGGATATGCTAAACTCAATACCATCTTTTTCAACCATTTCTCTTTTTGGATTATCGCATAAATCAATAAAATCACTTTCGTTAAATTGTTGGAGTCTTTGTTTCCAGTGATTTATTATCTCTTCAATATGTTCTCTATATGGTGACTTTCGGAATCTAACTTCGGCAATAAGAACGCCAATGCCAGCTGGAATCACAAGCAATAAGTATAGACCTATTATTCCTAAAATTATATAAATAATGATATCCATATGAAATTATGATATGCAGCACTTAAATAGCTTATTCTAACACCTTACATGTGATATTTATGTTCAAGCCAACACAACGGAAATCGGTTGCAACTGCAGTTATCGTCTGCCTCATCTTCACCGCTCCCACTGTAGATGATGCATACGCGGATACCAGTGAGAAAGGGAAGCAACACCCGTTTATTCCTGTTAATTACTGTTTGGAACCTACACCCTTCGACAATTTTTATCAATCTCACCTTCAGGAAGTTAGTGAGAGGCTTGAACTGCCAAGGACTGAAACCATCCTGTTTTTTATACCGTAACCAAAACGTAACCAAATCCGTCTCAAAGGATCCGAAAGGGCGGAAAATAGCGTAAAGAATGGAATGCTCTAACTCATTGAAGTTGCAGCAATAATCTAAATTTTGCAGGTAGAAAGCCCTGTTAGGTAAATCGTTTAAATCACTTTGACACGGTAGAGGTCGGCGGTTCAAAACCGCCCGCGCCTACCATTTTAAAACAAGGGGTTAACCAACACAGGTTAGCCCCTTGTTTTTGGATTGTATAGTTTTTGTATAGTTGGCTTGCTGTTCAGTGCGCTGTCCAGCAGGTCAACAGCCTTGACCTTGTGGGCCGGTGCAAGGTGGGCATACCTAAGGGTCATGGTTTAAGTTTTGTGGCCGAGAAGCTCCTTTACGGTCGTCACGTCCACTCCGGCCATCACGAGATGGGATGCGAAGGTGTGCCTAAGGTCATGAAACCTGAAATCGACTATCCCCGAGCGCTTGAGAGCCGTCTGGAAGCTCCTTTTGACGTCGTCATAAGGTTGACACCTGAGATGTCGAAGCATGTCTCCGTGATCCCTTTAGCTGGATATGGCGGCTTATATTACCGCATTCGAGAACGGGGTCATATCCAGAATTATTCACTTCCGACCTAAGGAATTTCTATTGTTCTATCATTAAGCCATGCCTTTTGCAAAAGCTTAGAAATGAAGACATGTTTAAGGACTTTCTCACGATAACTTGAATCATATGAGTCTCGATTTGACTTATCTCTATTCATTGTGTCCATTCCTCCCACTGCAGAGATGCGGGGGGTGAAATGTCTAAGGTTGAAAAGCTGGCTTAGAGGCCTAAATAGCCACCTATCGACTGTGTAGCTATCTACTGAGAAGGTCGATACCTACAGCGGAACTTCTATCGTGTTGACGTTTGGTTCTATCTCTGAAGGGTCTTTCGAGATGAGTTCTTCACCAGTAATAGGGTCAAATTCAAAATTAGAAGGATAAAATTTCCCTGTCCTTGGGTTATACTTCATTGTATTTTTTTGATCACCAATCGTAATCATAGTCATATTCCGTGGAACGCGAAATACTTTTTTGGCAACTTCTCGGGTTATGGGATTGAACTCGTTATAAAATATTGCACAGCACTTTTTCCCCCCATGGGATGATATATTCGCATCTTCAATAATAAATTCCTCACCTATATCATTTGTTATTCTATATTTAGCATAACACTGGGAATTGCAAATTAATTTTCCAATGACCTCCGCTTTCCTGATTTTACTGAATGGAATATGTAATCTTTGTCCATTGTATGTCCCTTCCATGCCTGGGTCTGGTTCAAGAAACTCAATAATTTCAATCTTAGTGCCATCTGACTTGTGTATTGTTGCAAAAAAGGATGGTTGTTCAGCGTAACTATTAGATAGTAATAAACATACTGTTAATAAGACGAGTAGAGCAGATATTAATAATTTCATTTCTTCTTCCCCCCAACGCTAACCGAAAGTAATTCTATTTCGCAGGATTGAACACAATAGTCATTATATTTATGACCCATTACCCCTATAATACTACCGAATAAAGAGTGCATCCTTTCAACATACGATGGAGTTGTAAGGGCCTACACAAACAAAGACTAACGGGAAAAGTATGTATATTATTGCTAAGTGAAGCGAATAATAAGTAGTATACCCACCCACTTCCGTAGGTGTCAAGATTGTTACGTCATGATACACGCATATGTAAGACGAAGGGTCATGATGCATTGTGCCTCCGACCCCCCTGGCCTGAGCATCGGGGTGCTTCTGTATAGTTTTTTGTCCAGTAACCAGACCGAAACCGATGAAAACAGCGGGAAAGGTTCATTCTCAGAATAGCCTAAAATCGTAACAGATTCATGATGTTGTAACTAACCTGAAAAGGGGAGGTCCCCTTTGAGTCTCCTTAACACGGTAGAGGTCGGCGGTTCAAAACCGCCCGCGCCTATCATGAACTTCTTTTTCTTATCAGGCAGTTGTCCACCAAGGGCGGCTGCCTGATTTTTCTCTAGGCTACTAAACGTAACCGAAACGTAACCATACACGGCAGAAGACATCTATAAATTTTTGTCTGCTTCCTCGGTCATGTATCGAAGGCTTTAGCTACAAGGATAATCCGCGCAGCAGGTCATACGTATTCTGAATTTGCGACGGCAAACCCTGTTGAGACACGTGTCTCCTGGCGCATTCGATGTTGGCAGAGAACTCCTTCAGCGAGTCTCTGCCCAGGGCCAGTCTCTCCTCCAGCCGGGAAAGGACACTCTCCGGCTCATCGCAAAGTTTGTCGTAGTCGAAGAAGATGACATCGGCGGCATGACGCTCCAGGAGGAAAGCATAAACGCATTCCCAATAGCGCATCCAATACTCAAAATTCTCCGGTTCTTCCTGAGTTTCAGGCAACGCCCGGGGGGATACATTGAAGGGTTTGAAGTTCGCTCCAAATTCGAAATGGCCCAGCCAGTTCATGTATTTCAGCGAAAAAGGATCCTCCGCATGCCTCTGTAGAAACCTTTCATGCTGAATCTGCAGAGATTTGGCGTGGTCAGCGGGATTCCGGAAGGGGACGATGATGATAGCGTCGGGGAACGCCGATATGATTGTATTGATGCGCGTCAGATTATTATTATTCTTCGCCAGATATCTTCGGGGAGGCGAATCCCTGTGCCTCGCAAGGATATTGCCGACATACTTTCTATATTTCTTGGACAGATTCTCATCAGGAGACTGTATTTCAAGATGCGTGTCCTTGACATACGGGGGATCTGTAAAGGTCAGCCAAAAAGCTTCCTCAAAAGCCTCAGGGCTGTCATAGTTTACATAGAGGCGATCTCCGTGCGCCCTTTCCTTCTTGGAACTTTCCCTTACCCTATGCTGCGCCGTAATTCTGCTCCAGAGATACGGGGCGGTTACGAAGGGCATGTCCCTGTAAGTAAGAGTGGCAAAAGAGCCTGTGGAGTAAAGGGCCTCAAGGAGTATGGAAGTGCCGGCGCGCGCCAATCCGGAGACGAAAACAGGCGAAGAGGACTTAATGCCGAGGTACCTGGTCATCATGCAGTCGATATCGAAAGCCATTTCCTTTACCGCCGAATTGCCAAGTGCTATATGATGCAATATTCTTGAAGGCAGGTTGTAATCCGACGAAGATCGCGATTCCGGCTTCCTAATCTTCTTCCTCAGCAAAGCGTAAAAAGTGCCGAGAAATACCGTTAGCACAAGTGTCACTGGGTTGTAGGTAAGCTCCAGCACCTCTCGCAGGCTTCCAAGGAATACCAGTCCCATCAGGCAGAATACGACGGAAAAAACCATGAACAATACTATTAAGTAGAATGTCAGCGATATGCTCAAGGCCATCGTCTGCCTCGCATAGCGCGGCACTGCCTTTTCCTTCCAGTGGTCGGAGATACTAGGGGACCTTATGACATGGATGGCCTTGTTCGAGGCCGCCGCCAACTCGCTTACGCGTTTTCTAAGCGGAAGCCTCAGGAGCAATTCGATGAAAGTGATGACTCCGGGCAACGAGCAAAGGGTTAGGAGAAATACCCTACCTGGAGACATCGTCTTTCTGGGGTCCCTTGCGAAACTTCGCGAGCAATCTCTTGATCGGATACCAGAAGATACCAAAAATCGCCAAGAACACCGAAAACAAAATGCCCAGCAGTACGCCCAGCACGCCTAGACCCAGACCCGGTCCCACATATGCGCATGCAGGTAATGGATATAACAAGGCCACCAGAAAGGCAAGAAACTTAACTATTCGCATTTCGGTAACTCCTTGAAGAAGTCTATTGGAAGGAAACGGGCCTCTGATACAAGCAGTAATTCAGCCTTGTCCCCTTCTCGCTTATTATCGCTGTATAGATTTAAGAACTCGAAGGTGACGTTGCCCTCTGGATCGACCTCGAAAACCCGCCCCTGATCAGACGAGGTGATTAGATTGCCACCGCCAGGCAGCCTCTGGTGCTTGCCTCGAATCGCGGAGTAAAACTGATAACTCTTGCCGTCAACAGCTACATCAAAAGCCATTGTCGCCGGATTCAACTCCAAGATATTGGAATATCGCCTGTGCGTGTTATTGTTGAATATGGTAATGGTCCCATCATCGTTCCAGTCAGGGTCGTGCGGCCTGCGCGCCAAACCCTCTCGCCACCACTTCACTTTAAGGGTTTCCGGGTCCAGGACAAATATCAGGTCGGGCTGGCGGAGGCTCACGAGCAGGTCTCCCGCCTTGAACATAGGATAGTATTGCGCAAGTTCCCTGGGAAGCGCTTCGACATCGTTTGTGTGCCAGGCAAATCCGGGGTCATTGGGGTAAAGCCAGTTTCCATCATAATCCTGGAGAATGCCGAAGATGTCAATAAGGGGATTCTTTTTCATGACTTGTAGCATGTCGATCATCTTGAGAATTTTGCCTGTTTCGTAGTCTATCTTCATGAGCCAATTGCCGGCTGGATGACCCTTTGGGTCTCCCCAGGTCCAGATATCGCCATCGCCGTCGCTACTAATGGAATGGTGAGAGGCGATCTTGGCGCCCCAGACCACGTTGCCGCAATAGTCAAACTTTATTAAGGACGCCCCTTCATCGAACGCCGTTACAATAGAGCCGTCCGGGGCAATCTCGAATCCGTGAGGGTAAACATTGGCGTCTTCGGGATGGCGCCATGGCACGATTTCCTGGCTTATCTGCCAAACATTGAGGACATTGCCGTCGGGGTCGAGGAGGATCGCCCCATGCCGTGTCCTTTGAAAATCGAATACTCCGTATATGACCCGGTAGCCCCTGGGGGCGCGGTCGGAGAGGTAGATAAGGGGTTTCTCCCGATGTGATTTCAGGGGCAGCCCGTTTAACTCCCCTAAATTATCCTTATATATCCTCCGGACGGATTTCACCAATTTTGTAGCAGTTACGATTTGTCTGCTTGGTTTGATGCCAAGGTCGCTTTCCACCTTCTCTGTTAACGATGTCTTTTCTTCCTTGTGGCCGGCAACAAAATCTTCAATCCCTTTTATTATCGGATATGGCCATGCCTCCGTGCTGTATACATATGCCCCGCCGAAAAAGCCTATCAAAAGGGCAAGCCAGCACAGCGCGATGACCCGGATGAGACGTAATCTGGAGGAGGGTCCGCCGTCGGAATCGTTATTTTGCCTTACCGACCTATTGCTCATTGTTTCCGAGGCAATGCGCCTGAAATCTTCGATATTAATCGTTTTATTTGCATGTGAGGTGAGCGGGTATTATTTGCTGAAATAACCAAGTCCAATTAATTATAACACACGGGTCTGCTCTGACCTTACGACGTCATATCAGCGTCTCAGGAGCCCAATATACCCACGGCGCCCTCGAGTGTCTGATATGGGGACTGTCATGCGCGTCAAGGAGCCCGTGGATTAGAGGGCCTCCAGAAGTTTGGAAGTGCCGTCCCGCGCCAGGCCCCACATACGCATGGGCGGTCAAGGGATGGAACATATCCAATAGTCAGGCGGTGAACACTACTCTTCGCAGTATCTCCCTTAAACACCGCCCGATTAGTCAGTAACAAGACCAGTCAGATACATTAAAGTATTTCGCGGGATAGACGCGGGCCTCGGTAATCTCCGCAACTTCGTCTGAATCATACCTATTGATGTATTCCCATATAATATCGCCGCTGCTATCCGTTTCGAACACCCGTCCGCCTTCAAACTCCGTGATCAGCAAGCCCCCACCTGGGGCCAATTCAAGCTTACCCTGAATGACCGACAGCATCTCTTGCCCTTTCCTGTTACCATAAACAATACTGTAAGCACCTGTAGCGGGATTAATTTCGATAATGTTGGACGTGCAAGGGAAGTTGGTCGGACTCTTAAGGTTGTTGTCAAGAAAGGTGGTGTGATACGTATTATTATTGAAAAGGACAATTGTTCCGCCTGCCTTAAATTCCGGGTCATGCTGGCGTATCCAGGGCCCGATTTTCAACCATTTTATCTTCTGAGTTTCCGGATCGACAACCATGACAAGATTTCTTTTCCTGAATGATAAGGCAAGGTCTCCTGCTTCAAACATCGGAAAATCATCTGCAACATCACTTGAAAGCTCGGCGATCTTATTTAGATGAACAATTTCCTGGCTCCATATTCTCTGGGGTGTGAAAGACTCTCCGTTGGCCGTTAGCAGGGTTTCCAGGCCGTTTTCATAAAATAGCTTGACCACAGACATCTCTTTTTGAATCTTACCGTCATCGGAAATCTTCATAATATGATCCTCTGCAAACGGGGGCGAGAAGGGAGGAAAGGGTGATGGGGACCCCGTTCCGTAGTACTTTCTTCCAGGAACCCAAAAACCGCCGCTTTCGGCGCGCTCGACGGAGTGGTGTGCGCCCCCACCGAGCTTCCACAGGACCTTCCCGCATCTATCAATCTTAACGACCCCGACGCGGTCGAAATTGAAAACGATGGATCCATCCGGCAGCGCAAGGGCACCGTGAATGGCTACGTTTAAATCGGACGCCGGTCTTTCTCCAAAATCTTCCATCCCATGAAAGATCTCGGAAAATTTGACCGGCCAGCGGGCAACTATCGTTCCGTCGCGTTGAATTAGCCGAAGCTCATTGCTATCTTCGAAGAAGCCCGCAAGTAAAATTAATTCCTCTTGATTGGCCGAAGCTTCGTTTACAGTAACCCCCTCACCCTCATAACGGGATTGTTGTAAGAAATAGGAATGAATCCTTGCCTTCTTGGAATAATTTTTTGAAAGGACATCGAGAGCATTCTCAATTCTTTGGTTAATCGTCTGATACGCGTCAAAGATAATATTATTCGTAGCTCCAGAATAAATACCTATATAGAGGGTCAAAACGAAAGCAACAATAATGAAAGTGCAATTAAAAACAACCCTGGAGATATCAGGTCGTTTCATTTTAGCGCCTATCTCGCAATTTGCCTTAGCTGCATTGAGTATCCATAAGACAATCCAAGCACATCGTGCGCGGACACTGGTTTGAAGACTGTCGTCCATCGCAGCGTTGTTCTCACGTTAAGCTTCATAATTTCTACGGAATAATCTTTCGAAGTGTATCATGTTGAAGGGTATGATTGGAACTCCCAAGTTACGGCTGCGCCTGCTATAACGCTTAGACCTCTGCAAAGTAAACGGAAAGTCTAACCGAAGCCTATGAAAAAAGCCTCCCCCCGAATAGAAAATACATAGAGCGAGTCAAGTCCTTCACGGTGCGGATTTGCGTAAAAAACCTTTCATTCTTGAGGATTATCCCTGCATTTCGCCGACCCCGCCCATGGTGAAGAAATCTACGATATACATCAGGACCCCCGCCGCGAAACCCCACGCCGAAACCCAGAACACGGCGAACCACAATCTCATGAACCCCTGGGTCGTCAGGTAGTCGATGCCCATTATGCGCTGGAAATAGGTCTGAACGACACCGGCCACGGCCAGCGCCAGCGCCATCAGTATCATCGAGAAGTTCATTGTCCAGAAGGCTTTCATGCCGAGCCCCTGCCTCAGAGACTTCAGGCCCTTAATCGTGGGAACCGCAAAATATATCATGGTCAGGTTAAGCATCACATAAGCTCCGAAAAAGGCGAAATGTCCGTGCGAGGCCGTCACCTGGGTCCCATGGGTCCACTTGTTTATCTGGGGGAGGGTGTGCGCGAAACCCCATACTCCTGCTCCGAAGAAGTGCATGAAAGCGCCTCCCACGGCCCAGTACAGGGCGGTCCTGTTCTCTATCCGCACCTTCTTTTCCCTGACGTCGCGCATTACGTCCAGGACCATGAAGAGTATCGGGACGGGTTCGAGGGCGCTGAATACCGCACCGAACCAAAGCCAGTACCTCGGCGTGCCAATCCAGTAATAATGGTGACCCGTGCCGACGATGCCCGTGAACAGGACGAGTCCGACCTCCACGTAAAGCCATTTCTCAACCAGCGACCTGTCAACGCCCGTGAGCTTCAGGAGTATGAAGGCCATGATTGAGCCGGCCACAAGTTCCCATGCCCCCTCCACCCAGAGGTGGATGACCCACCACCACCAGAAATACTGCGTAGAGAGGTTTTTGTCGAAGTATATCCCGAAGAGGAACAACCCCGCCAGCATTACAAGCCCAAGCAGGAGCACGCCTTGTATGGCCGTCCATATTTTCGTCTTCATCACGGTCATGAAGATGTTGAACAGGAAGATCAGGGCCGCTGCCACGATCCCTATCTTCAGGACGGTGGGCTGCTCCAGGAAGGGCATCCCCCATGTCCAGCCGAAGATATAACCGACTATCGCGGCAACTCCGATGGCGGTAAGGAGATAGAGCTGCGCCAGCGCGAGCCTCGGGCTGTAAATGTCGGTCTCGGATTCCTCGGGGACCAGGTAGTAAGTGCCGCCCATGAAGCCCAGGAGCAGCCAGAAAACCAGCAGGTTAATGTGTATGGCCCGAGAGGTATTGAACGGAAGCAGGTTGATGAGGGGGTCGGTGTCCCACACGTATTTCGCCCCGGTTATAAGGCCGAAGACTATCTGCAGCCCGAAGAGGATAGTGGCCACGAGAAAGTATTGATATGCTATGCCCTGGGTCCTGTACTTCATCATTGCCTCCTACTTTAGGCTAAAAAGGTATTGAACGAGAAGGTCGAGGTCCTTTTCTGGAATGGTAGAAAACGGCGGCATTATGGAGTTGGCGAAATGGGCCTGCGGGTCCACGATCTGTTTTTTCAGCCAGGCGGCGTCTTTCTTGCTCCCGATATGCGTGAGGTCGGGGCCAACGGTCCCTCCGACTCCCCCCATCTTGTGGCAGGAGGAGCACCCCCATTTCTCATAGACCTTCTTACCCTCGGCCTCCGGCGCTGACACCGCCGCGGCTGTAGAGACCCTTATGGGCTTGGGTGGCCAGTCGTTCGTGTCTATGCCGTTTACCCAGACCAAGAACGAGATCAGCGAGGCGATTTCCCTGTCGCTCAGGCCGAGGTCCGGCATCCTTCTCTTCGCCGGCCATACCTTATGGGGGTCTCGCAGGAAGCGGGCCATCCATGCCTCGTCGCGGTAACTCATAACCTTCGTCAGGTCAGGAGAGTAGTAACCCCCGATGCCCAGAATGGTGTGGCAGTCGTTGCAGTTGTGCTTCTGCCAGACCCATTTTCCTTCGGCAACCTGCGGACTCAATTTCTGCTCGTGGGTTCTTTCGGAAAATTGCCTTATGGAATCGACAGTTAGGGCAACGAACAGGACAGCTGAGATTAGGGTGCCCCAGATAAAAATGGCCTTTGCCTGCTTCTTCGTCATGGGCACCTCCCGTAGATATGAATCACTTCATTTCATATTTATCATTTTTCCCTCCGGTTGTCCAGCGATGCTACATAAGAATTTCGGGTCGTGTTCCTGCCCACTCGTCAGCCGTGATATGTTGCCGCGCCATAACAACCCGGATGGGAAATCGGTTGACAACTCCCTCCCGCCGTGGTAGGTGTTTGATATCTGACCAACCAGTCGTCCTTGGGATATTATTTGAGGGGGGAAGACGCCATGATCGAGACCGCATGGAAGAGGCTGTCGACGGACTCCTTGGACTTTTTACTCAAGTCCAGGACCTTGAGGAACATAGCCTTGCGGGGAGCCCGAAAGAGCCTGCACAGGAAGTACGTGGTGGTGAACAAAGATAACAGGCCCAGGGCCATGCAGGAGGGCAGGTGCCAAATCCTTATGAACCTCATGCACGCCGTCCACAGGGCCCTCTCCGACGGAAGGATTTCCCCGAAAGTCAGGAAGGCTTTAATAGCCAACTTCGTGGGTTGCGTAGTCCTGGGCACCAACGAACGCACGGTGGAATTCTCTAGGACATACGGCTTCGACCCTCCCGCATTTCTCAATATCAGCCCGACCAAGAAGTGCAACCTCTTCTGCACTGGCTGCTATGCCTCGAGCTCGAAGGAGAGCGCCGAGACGTTAGACTTCGAGGTCTTCGATTGGATCATCAAGCAAAAGACCCAGCTCTGGGGCTCTCACTTCACCGTAATATCCGGCGGTGAGCCTCTCCTTTACAGGCGGGGAGAGAGGACTTTCTTCGATATCCTCGAGGCCAACAGCGACAACTATTTCATGATCTACACGAACAGCACATTGATTACCAGGGAGGCGGCCAGGCGGATGGCGGACCTCGGCAACGTAACTCCGGCCATATCGGTGGAGGGTTTTGAGGAAGAGACCGACACCCGCCGCGGGAAAGGCACTTACGGGAAGATCATGCGGGCCATGGACAACCTGGTCGGAGCCGGCGTGCCCTTTGGAATAAGCGCCACTGCCACGCGCCTCAACGTCGATACCATAATGTCCGAGAGGTTCCGCGATTTCTATTTCGGCGAGCGGGGAGCCGTATACGGGTGGATATTCCAGTACATGCCCATCGGAAGGAGCTATACCCTGGACCTCATGATAACCCCCGAGCAGCGGGTGGCCCTATATAAGCAGGAACAGAGGATGATAAGGGAGTCTAACATCTTCCTCGTGGACTTCTGGAACGGCGGGCCCTTCTCCACCGGGTGCATCTCCGCCGGCCGGCCGGGGGGCTATTTCTACATCGACTGGAACGGAAACGCCGCTCCCTGCACCTTCTTCCCCTACTACGCCTCGAACGTCAACGATGTCTACCGCGAGGGAGGAAGCCTCAACGACATACTCCTGTCCCCGTACTTCGCCTCGCTCCGCAAATGGCAGAACGAATACGGCTACGACCAACCTCCCGACAAGGTCAAAAACTTCATAGTCCCCTGCCCCATCAGGGACCACTACGAAGACGCAAGAAGCATCATCGACGGCTTCGATGTCAAGCCCATGGACGAGCAGGCGGGGGAGGCCCTCACAGACGAGGAATACAGCCGGCGGATGGCCGCCTACGGCAGGGACGTCAGGGCCCTGACCGAGGACATCTGGGTCAGGGACTTCATCGCTCCCGAGTGCGCCAGGGCTGAGAAGGCGATGAGGACAGGGCATGGGAGGCCTGAGGGGGGCAAAGCCCCGGGCGTTGTATAATCTCCCATGGTCGTTGCCGGCATCGGACAGTGCTCCTGGGACTATCTCGCCGAGGTGGACTCCTACCCCGGGGCGGACTCCAAGAAGGAGGTGCTCTCGTGGCAGGAGCAGGGCGGGGGCCCTGTGGCCACTGCCCTGGTCGCCCTTCGCCGTCTCGGCGTGGAGTGCGGGTTCTTCGGCATAGTCGGAGACGACGGGGAGGGAGGCAATATCCGGCGGTCCCTCCTAGATGAGGGCGTGGAGGTTTCGGGCCTCCTGAGCCGCCGGGGGGCCTCGTCGCAGACCGCCTTCATCGCCATAGAAAGGGGAAAGGGGACGAGGACCATCTTCTGGAGGAGGCCCTCGGCAAGAGCCCTCTTGCCGGAAGAGCTCCCGGGGGATTTTCTCAAAGGGTGCAATTTTCTCCTCCTCGACGGACTGATGGCCGAAGTATCGGTCCGGGCCGCTAAAAAGGCGCGGGAGGCGTCGGTCCCCGTCATGCTCGACGCCGGACGGGTGCGTGAGGGGATGCTCGAGGCGGCGGCGCTTTCGGACTACGTGGTGGGCTCCGAGGAGTTCGGCCGCGAGCTCGGCTGGAACGGCGACCCCGAATCTTTCAGACCCGGGGCCGGGAAACTGACCCCGGGGGTAACCACCATTACCCTGGGCCGGCGCGGCAGCGTTACGTATTCCGGAGGCGAGATTATCGAGGTCCCGGCCTTCGAGGTGGATGTCATCGACTCAACCGGGGCGGGCGACGTCTTCCACGGCGGCTACGTCTACGGCCTCCTCCGGGGATGGGACTTGTCAAGGACGGTGCGGTTTGCCTCGGCCATGGCCGCCCTCAAGTGCAGGAAGCTCGGAGGGAGGGCCGGGATACCAGACCTCGAGGAGGTCCTCCGCTTCATGGAGTCCCGGCGCGGTTCCGGGGCCTGAACCATATAGCCCGGAATATGGCGCAGAATAAGAAGTTGGAATTTTGGCTCAAGAGTGAAGGGGAAATGAAGGGGGCCCCGGGGGCCCCAGGCTTTAAGCCTGGGGCCCCTTTCGAAGCCTACTGGCCCATCTGCGGCGAGATGATAATGTCTATCCGGCGGTTTATGGCCCGGCCTTCGGGCGTCTCGTTCGAGGCGAGAGGCCGCTTGGAGCCGTATCCCACGGCCACAATCTTCCCCTCGGGGAGGGTCTTGTTGGCCAAAAGGTACTTGCGGACCGCCTCGGCCTTCCTCTGCGCGGCCATGCGCTCCTCGTTGGCCCTCTTTTCAGCGGCCAGGCGCTCCTCGGCCAGGAGCTTTTCCGACACCAGGCGCTCCTTTTCGGCCTGCTCCTCCCGGGTCTTGCCCTCCAGGGCGGCGATCTGCTTGGTCAGGGCGATGGCCTCCGCCTGGTGCTTCTGGTTCATGGCGGAAATCTCGGCCTGCTGGTTCTTGTTCATCTCCTCGATGTCGGCCTTCTGCCGCGAAGACATCGCCGCAATTTCGTCATTGTGCTTCGCCGTAAGGCCCTCGATTTCCGCGCGGTGCGCCTCTTTGAGGGCTGCCATCTCCGACTGCTGCGCCTTTACCTTGTCGGCCATGAACTGGCGGTCCTTTTGGAGGGCGTCGATGGAGGCCACGATGTTTTCGACCTGGGTGTCGAAGGACTCGTTCCGCATGTCGGCGGCCCCCAGCTTATCCGTGGGTTTCTGGAGCTCCCCTTCCACCCACAGCGCCACCTCTTCGGGCTTCATCTCCTTTATTTCCTTGGCCTTGGCGGTCAACTGATTCAGGCGCTGGGCCTTGAAAAGGGCTTTCGAGGCCAGCCCGAGCATCTCTTCCTTTTCATGCGGCTTCTCGGTGATGAAGGCGTCCGCCTCGTTTAGGGCGGCCTGGGCGTCCGCCAGGGTGTCCGGAACGAGTTTCTTGGCCCCTTCCTTCTCGGCCGTGCCGATGAGGCTGCGGACCTCGCCGATCGTCTGCTCCTTAATAGCCCTGATTTCGAGCTGCCGGAATTCCTCGGCGACCTTTTCCTTGTTTTTCTCGGCCTTCTTCAGGTCCCCATCTTCTATCGCCCTGGTCATTTCGAGGAACTTCTCCTCGGCTTCCGCGTAGTCCCATTGAAAAGCCGTAGCTCCGGCCTCTCGCGCATAGTCTCTGGCCGTGATGGCGTCCGAAAGGACGGACCTCGAAAGGCCGGCCACCTCCTCGGCTCGCTTGAGGTAAGCGCGGCTGTTGGAGATGTTTTCCAGAATGCTCGAAAGCTGTCCCCCGCCTTCAAGGCCCTGCTTCGCGCTGTTGAAATAGGATTCCGCGCTCGCGAAGGAGACAGGCGCCAGAACGTTCAGCTGGTTATTTATCCCGGCTCCGAGGTCGGCTTCCAGGCGGTTCAGGTGCTCGGATGGGTTTTCGGAAACCGGAATCGGTTCGATCTTCGCCTGCTGTTTCCCCGCACATGCAGAAAGCGCAAATAGAAGCGCCGTGCAAAGCAAGACCGTTAACCGGAAATTCTTGCCATTCCGCATAATCTCTCTCCTTTTATTGCTCTTTTCATAAGACCCGATTGGTCTTCAGATTTATTCCGATAAGCAATTAGAATGCCACTTTCTTTATGGGAGAAACGAGTTTGAAATTCAAATAGATTTCTGAACTCTGATTATTCCACCTGACCAAGGCCTGTGGCTTTCCTGCAACGGCTGTGAAGATTTTACCCCGAAGGAGAGCGGAGGCGGACTATTTTTCGGGTGGTGCCTTAGCTTCACCGCCAGAGATCCTGAAGCTGACCACGTATTTCCCGCATCTCCCCTCTGGGCGGTAACGCCGGCATTTCTTCTGTGGCGAAGTTCTCGCGCTTCGACACCAGCCCGGAGGCAAGCCCCCTGCCTCTTTCGAGGGCCGCCAGGTTCGCTTCCCTGTAGCGCCGGGGAACCAGGGAGGCGGCGACGTCGGCGAGGACCTTCCACGACACGGGAAGGATTTCGGACAGCGCCCCCGCCATCACCATGCCCAGCACCCTCGCCTCGCCAAGCTCAAGGGAGACGCCCAGCGCATCCAGAGGCCAGACGGACATCCTTCGCCTCCGGAGGATCGAGAGAATCCCCGTGGGGTACTTCTCGCGCCCCGAGCTGACCGAAAGGGGCGGAATCCTC
This sequence comes from Nitrospirota bacterium, assembly GCA_037385265.1. Classification (GTDB taxonomy): domain Bacteria; phylum Nitrospirota; class Thermodesulfovibrionia; order Thermodesulfovibrionales; family JdFR-86; genus JARRNG01. The sequence continues at coordinate 34,177 of JARRNG010000007.1, read as the reverse complement.
TGGGTGTTGACGATAACGAGGCCCCCAGGGCTGAAGTGCCCGGCGTACCTCAGGGATTCGAGTAGCTCGAAGGCGATGACGGTGTCCGCCTCTCCTGCCGATATGACAGGCGAGTGGACCTTCCGGCCGAAGCGCACGTGTGCGACGACGGAGCCGCCACGGCGTGCCATGCCGTGGACCTCGCTCTTCTTCACGTCGAAGCCGGCCCCAAGGAGGGCTCTGGCCGCCACTTCGCTGGCGAGCACCACGCCCTGTCCGCCCACTCCGCAAAAAAGTATGTTCCCCTTTTCCTCCTTCACGGCGCTATAGCCTCCCGGGCGCAGACCTGTGCGCAAAGGCCGCACCCGGTACACAGCGAATCTGATATCTCCGCGCGGCCTTTCTTTCGCCCTTTTTTCCAAACTATGGCGGGACAGCCGAGTTCGGCGCAACTGCGGCATCCGTCGCAATTCGCCTCAGCCACGGAGAAGGCCCCGTTTTCCCTTTCCCTCATTTCGGGGAGGAGGGCACAGGGCCCCCTGGCGATTATCACCGAGGGCTCCGTGCTTTCAATCTCCCGCTTGAGAACCTCCGTCGTGGAGTGAAGGTCGTAGGGGTCCACCGTAAAGACGCGCCTTACCCCCACGGCCCTCGCCAGGGCCGCGAAATCCAGGGTGCCCGTGCCGTTGCCCGAGGCCGGCGTGGGCTGAAGCCCCGTCATGGCCGTTACGCCGTTGTCGAGTATGACCACGGCGGCGGCCCCTCCGTTATGGACCATGTCTATCAGCCCGTTTACGCCTGAGTGGATGAAAGTGGAATCCCCGATGACCGCCACGAGCTTTTTCTGCCCTTCGCGGGCCCCGAGGGCTTGCTCCATGCCCAGGGCCATTCCCAGGCCCGCCCCCATGCAGAGCACCGAGTCGATGGCCCTCAGGGGCTCGAGGGCGCCAAGGGTATAGCACCCTATGTCTCCGGCCACGAACACGTCGAGCTTCGAAAGCGCGTAGAGTACCCCCCTGTAAGAGCAGCCCGGACATATCGCGGGCTCCCTCGTCGGCACGCGAGGGGACGGCCTGCGGGGCCTCCGCCCTCCCTTCGAAAGCGCCTCCCTGAGCACCGACTGGTCTATCTCCCCCAGGGATGGGATGAGTTCCTTGCCCCTGCAATCGACCCCCAGGGCCTTTATCTGTGTCTCCAGGAACGGGTCGAGTTCCTCGACTACATAGAGAGTTTCGACCTTGCAGGCGAATCCCCTTATGAGCCTTTCAGGAAGGGGATGGACCATGCCGAGCTTGAGCACCGAGGCCCGGGGAAATGCCTCCTTCACGTAAAGATAGGAGACCCCCGAGGTTATGAAGCCTACTCTCGCGTCCTTCCATTCGACGGTATTATGGACGAAGCTCTCGGCGAAGGTGCTGAGCCGCCCGAGCCTTCGTTCGAGGTCGGCCCGCCTCCCCGCGGCGTAGGCGGGCAGCAGGACGAGCTTTTCGGGTTCCTTTCTTAAGCCCCGCCCGCGGGCGCCCGCTTTCCTCTGCCCCTTAGGCACCGGGCCCTTTGCGTGGGATACCCTCGTCGTGGTCCTGAGAAGAACCGGGAGGTCGAAGCGCTCGCTCAGGTCGAAGGCCAGCTTCGTGAATTCCCGGGCCTCTGCGGGGTCGGAGGGCTCGAGCATGGGGAGCTTCGCCGCCAGGGCGTAGAGCCGGCTGTCCTGTTCGTTCTGGGAGCTGTGCATGCCGGGGTCGTCGGCCACGGCTATCACAAGGCCTCCCCTCACGCCCGTGTAGGCCGAGGCAAAGAGCGGGTCGGCTGCGTTATTGAGGCCCACGTGCTTCATCGAGGCCAGGGCCCTTGCCCCGGCAAGCGACGCCCCGAGGGCGACCTCCAGGCAGACCTTCTCGTTCGTTGCCCACCGGGCCCAGACCCCTTCGTAGCGGGCCAGGCTTTCGAGTATCTCCGTGGCCGGAGTGCCCGGGTATGAGGAGGCCACCTCGATGCCCGCCTCGTAGGCCCCGAGCGCAACGGCCTCGTTTCCCGAAAGGAAGAGCCCTGATGGGAAAAAATGCTTCACAACAAAAGAATATAATAGGTCTTGATTTCCCACAACCCCGGGGTCCCGTTTAAACGCCGGGGCGGGTCGGGTTAGAATATGAATATGGAGCAGAGCCTCGGCCTATTTCTGTTGTCGGCGGTCCTCATATCGCTTTCGGGAGTGCTTTCGCCCGGACCGATGACGGCGGCCGTGGTGGAGCGGGGAGGGCGCTCGGGCCTCTCTGGCATCTACATCTCCATCGGCCACGGCCTGGTGGAGTTCCCCCTTATCGCCATCCTTGCGCTGGGGGCGGGGGCCTTGTTCAAGCACGATTGGACTAGGATTTTCGTGGGCGTGTCCGGCGGGGCGTATCTATTTTACCTGGGCTTGGGGATGCTCAGGTCCCCGGGAGCCGCGGACATGGCCGAAGAGGACGCCGGGCGTGGTTCCTCGGTTGTGTCGGGCGTGCTTCTCAGCGTGGGAAACCCCTATTTCCTCCTCTGGTGGGCCACGGTCGGCCTGGGCCTCGTGTTATCGGCCACGGCCTTCGGCGTCCTGGGGGTGGTGCTCTTTGCGGTCGTGCACTGGCTCTGCGACCTCCTCTGGCTGGGTTTTCTCGCCGCCGCGTCTAACAGGGGAGCCAAGAGGTTGGGCCAGGGATTCTATAGAAAGGTGAGCCTTGTCTCCGGGGTGGTGCTGGTCTTCTTCGGAGGCGTATTCCTCTGGAACTCTGTGAGGCTACTTGCGGGAGGCTGAGCTATTTGCGGGCCGCCGCCCTGAAGAGTTCCTCAGCCAGGGAGAGGATTCTGTCGCGGTCTTCGAGCCTTTCGAGCATCTCCTGCGGAAGGCCCTTGAGCCCCACCTTGGCGCCCGAGAGCGCCCCGGCCATGGCGCAGATGGTGTCGGTGTCGCCGCCCAGGGAGATGCAGTACCAAATGCACTTGAGGTAGTTCCGCCCCTCTTTCAGATAGGCGTAAAGGGCCGTGGGGGCTGATTCCTCGGCCAGGACCCCGTGGCCCAGGCGCTCGATGACCGTGCCCGGGGATATGGGGTGGCCCATGAACTCCTTTATGAAGCGGAGCTTCTGCCTGTAGGCGTCGGCCCCAACGAGGCGCGAGACCTCGTCGAGCGTCTCGGTCTTATTCTTCCCCCCGAGTATCGCCGAGACCGCCCCGGCTATTAGAAGCGCCCCCTCCTTGGCAAGGGGGTGGTCGTGGGTGATTGAGCTTGCCGCGAAGGTCGCCTCCCTGAGGTCCTCGGGCGAGCCCGCGTAGAAAAGCCCCAGCGGAGCAGCACGCATGGCCGCTCCGTTTCCGAAGGAGCCCTCAGGGAAGACGGCCCTGTTGGCGTCTCGCCACGAGGCGCCCCTCCTTATCATCCCGAGGACCGATACGGTCCCCGGCCCGTACCCCCTCGAGGGGTCGAAGTTCTCGGCGAACCTCCGGGCCACGTGATCGAGGTCCAGGCATCCCCTCTCCGCGAGCGACTCGGCCACGCCGATTGCCATCTCGGTGTCGTCCGTGTAGCGGAGGACTTCCGGGAGGTGCTCGAAAAAGGCCTCCACCCCCGACTCCAGGGGCGGCATTAGGCCCTCGAAGGGGGCGCCCAGGGCGTCACCCAGGGCAAGGCCGGCGAGACATCCCTTGAATGCGCTTTCGCTAAAGGCCATGGGCTGTCCGTGAACTCCGCCGCGGTGGAACGCTCCGCGGAATAGTGGAAGGGGCGGCGGGCATCATTTAGAACGTCTTGAAGACGCCGAAGCCGAAGTGTACGGGAATCCGACGCTGCCTGGCTGATTCCTTGTGTATGTAGATAGCCCTGGACCTGAGCACGAGGTAAGGGTATTCCATCTCGCCGAGGGGCCTGCGCTCAATGCCCAGGACCTCTCCCACGACGGTCAGCTCTCTTCCCGGCTTGAAGATTAACTTGTCGAGGCGTTCGCCATGCTTCACTATGAACCGGCCCCGACTCCTGTCGGTGTCCTGGGGCCTGCCCCTGTAGTCGAGGGGTTTTTCGAGGATCTCCAGCGTCGTTCCCTTTTCCGTGTTTGTCGCCTCGATGAGGACCCCGCCGAGTATGACGGTCTTGCCCCTGTATAGCTCGGGATGGCCGAAGAGGTCCTCCACGTTGACAGGCTCCGCCTCGGCCCTCAGCTCCGGCGACACCACGTGGGCGCACCCGGAAAGAACGAGGAGGGCAAGCGCCAGGACAATCGCCTTCATGCACCCAATTATACCCCCTTTTCTCATGTATTCAAAGCTCTTCATCTCTTGCCGCGGCTCCCCTTGACAACCCCTGCCCCAGGAGATATCGTCGGGATATGAAAAGGGCGCTCATCATAAGCGGGGAGGGTTTCGAGGACCTCGAGCTCTTCGTGCCGTACTTCCGCCTCCTTGAGGAGGGCTTCAAGGTGGACATAGCCTCGCCCATGGAGAAGTTCAAGGGGAAGCACGGCTACGAGGCCAGTTCTACTATATCCCTCGACTCCGTCAATCCCGACGACTACGACATCCTTGTCGTCCCGGGCGGTAAGGCCCCGGCCTCCATAAGGAACGACAAGCGGGTAACCGGCATCGCGAAGGCCTTCTTCGACAAGGACAAGCCCGTGGCGTCCATATGCCACGGCCCCCAGGTTCTCATCAAGGCCGGAGTGATGAAGGGCCGGAAGTCCACGAGCTACCGCTCGGGTGGAAAGGAGCTAAAGGAGGCGGGAGCGAAGTACGAGGACAGGGAAGTCGTGGTGGACGGGAATCTTATCACCTCCCGCCAGCCCTCGGACCTTCCGGCCTTCATGCGGGAGATAATGAAGAAGGTGGGTTAGTCCCCGGCGGGAAGTATCCTCAGTATCCTGTCGTCGCCGTCCCTGGGCCTGCCCCTTCCGTCGGTATTGTTCGTCAGGACGTAGAGCGCCCCGTCGGGGCCTTCGACGACGTCACGGAGCCTGCCGTAGCGGCCCTCGAACCAGCGCTCTATGCGGACTACCTCGCCGTCCTCGCCGAGGACGATTCTCACCAGGGCCTGGCTCCCCAGGGTCGCCACGAGGAGGTTTCCCCCGAGGCTCTTAAGTAGCCTGCCGCTTGGGAATGCTATGCCCGAGGGCGGCGTGGCCTTCTTCCAGACCACGATAGGGTCTATGTAGGGCTTCTTAGAGGGCGCGCCGATGACCTTGGGCCAGCCGTAGTTGCCCCCCTTTTTGATGATGTTTATCTCGTCGTTTGCGTGGGCGCCGAACTCTCCCGAGGGGCCGTGCTCCGACTCGAAGAGCTCTCCCGTGCCGGGCCGCCAGGCGATGCCCTGGGGGTTGCGGTGGCCGTAGGAGTATACCGGCGAGCCGGGGAAGGGGTTGTCGGGCGGTATGTCTCCCTCGGCCGTGACTCTCAGGATCTTTCCGCCGAGGCTTTCGAGGTCCTGGGCGAGCTCGGGCCGGGTGGTCTCGCCGGTGGTTATATAGAGCATGCCGTCGGGGCCGAAGGCAATTCTCCCCCCGTCATGGAAAGTCCCCCCGGGGATGCCGTCCACTATCACCCGGTCGAAGGCCCCGGTGGCCCCGTTGTGCCTGAACCTCACCACCCTGTTCCTGAGGCCGGAGCCCCCGGTATAGGTGTACATGGCGTAGACGAAGGGCTCGTCCGGGAACTTGGGGTGGAGGGCCAGCCCCATGAGGCCCCCCTCGCCAATGGCGGTCACGTCCTCGACGACCGCGTAGGGCTTATCCGAGAGCTTGCCGTCCTCGATAAGGCGTATCGTGCCGCGCCGCTGGCTCACCAGGGCGCGCCCGCCGGGCAGGAAGACAAGCGACCAGGGGATGTCGAGCCCCGTCACCCAGTCCTCCACCCTCACGCCGTCTCCCTGGGGCACCGGGACGTCTTCCACGGCCTGGGGCTTTCCGCCCATCACGGGGGACCCCGAAAGGGAGCAGGACAGTAAAATTATCAGTGGGTAAATCGCCGCGCGCATGGCCCTACGGGCAGGGCTTCACTCGGTGAAGTAGCCCAGCCTCTCCATCTCGCCAAAGGCCCAGTTGTCGATGAGGAGTTCGTCGTCCTCGTGCTCGGGCATGTGCGAGCCGTATTCGCTGAGGAAGAGATAGGCCAACTTCTTCTTTTCGCTGTTGAGCCTGGCCTCCCTGTCCTCGGCCACGTTCTGGAGGGCGGCCCTCACGGACATGGCCTTGAGCCGCTCCTCGATAACCTTGTCGGGGACCTCTTCGTTCATCACGAGCTTGCAGCCCTTTTCCTCGCTGACCACGAGCTTCAGGGGCTTTTCCTTGTCCGGCTCGTCGAAGCCGTTTCGCTTGCTCCATTCGGCCACGTTGTCCACGTACACCGGCTCGACCAGGAAAAGACAGTATTCCTTGAGAAGGTCCTTGATGTGGCTTTCGTGCTCCTTGAGGTTCATCGCTCCTCCCTGTTCTGAATGGTTCTCATGCGCCTTGCCAGCTCCCTGAGGGCATCGGCGATCTCCATGCCCTCGGCCATGAGATCTTTGACGAACTTGGCCTTGGAAAGCTCGTTAATTATATACTCGGCGGAAGGGTTTCTCAAGCATTCGTTCTTCCCCGTATCGAGCTGCACAGTTATGCAGCTTTCTATCTCCTCCGGCGTGAACCTCTTCGCTAGCTCCCTGATTTCCTTGACGTCGGCCACCGCGCCCTTAATGCTTTTCCTTGTAGCACAGGACCCTTATCAGCCCGATGGTCTCGCCCTTGTCATCCGTCGTGGCCGTGTCGGAGACCGATACGACCTTGTCGACGTTGTTTTCGGCTATGAATTTGTTGACCGTCTCGTCGAGCTGCGAGAGCTCCTTCATGGTCTTCATCGGCCTTATCTCAATCCCAAAAGTCTTGACCTTCGTCATCCTTGACCTCCCTGTTCCGGTCGGGGCCGGAATTAGCGGGTGTTTAAACCGCTACGACCTCCTTCACCTCGGGGATCGATTCCTTGAGCTTCTTTTCGATGCCCATCTTGAGCGTCATCGTGGACATGGGGCAATGCCCGCAGGCCCCGGTGAGCCTGACCTTCACCGTGCCGTCCCCGGTCACCTCGACTATCTCTACGTCGCCGCCGTCGGCCTTGAGAAAGGGCCTTATCTTCTCGATTACTTCCCTTACTTTCTCTTCCATCTCCGTGCCTCCCTCGTTTAGCGTTCTTATATAAATACTACAACAGGCGGGCGTCAGGTTCTCTGATACAAATCATAAAGGGCCTTGCCCACGAAGAAATCGGCCCAGGCGATGCCTATGTCCGGAAGGGTGGACTTGAGCACCCAGTCCTGGGGCGGCGCCCCCTGCGCGCCAAGCTGGGCGATGCTGAAGTGGGTCATGAAGACGGTGCCGTATATCACGATGAGGCCGTTCAGGAGGTAGCCGTAGGTCGCGGTCCTCCTGGAGAGGAAGAGGACGCTCACGACCGTCACGTCCAGCAGGGGGAAGAGGTTCGAAAGGAACTGGGCCGGCCTGAAGACCCTCACGTCAGGATTGTCCGGAAGCGGCACCATGAAAAAGTGTATCCTCACGTGCAGCATCAGGGCCGCCACGCCCAGAATGACGAGCGCCGTATAGAGGCTCTTCTTTCCCATCCTCAGAAATAAAACTTCACTATGTGGCCGAGGTAGAAGGTCAGCCCTATCGCGAGGGCGTGGAGGACCCACCAGCCCGGCTTGTAGCGCATGAAATGTCTTGTCAGCATCGGGGACGCCTGCCGTCACCAGAGAAAGTGGCCGACGGCGTAGACCGCGCTAATGCCTGCCAGGTGCACCAGCCACCACCCCGGCCTCAGAAAGCTTATCTTTAGAGAAAACCCCTGCTTCTCCATGGCATTCCTGTTTCTCCCCCTACTTGGTCTCCACCGGGTAGCCCTCGTCTTCCCACTCGTGCCATCCACCCCGGAGCACCCATACGTTGGTGTATCCCATCCCCTTGAGCTCGCGTGCCACACGGACACTCGTCGCCTGGCGCGGTCAGGCTCAGTAAAGGACCAGACGGGCGTCCTTGGCGTATCCTCCGGCCCACTTTTCCACCTCTCCGGGGTCCTGCCGCACCGCGCCCTTGATTTTCGTGTCGCTTCCATCCCAATCGCCGCCCTGGCGCACGTCGATTACAGTGAGGCCGGGGTCGTCGAGGGCGCTGCGGAGCTCGTCCTTGGACATACAGTTGATGTCCGCCGCCGCGGCCACCGAGCAGACGAGGGCCACCACGGCTATCGAAAACAGAATCTTTCGGATCATCTCACACCTCCTTGGCGACCAGCCCGCGGACGGCCTCCAGGGCCTTTTCGTAATCGGGGTGGTCCGTTATCTCCGGCACAATCTCGATGTAGCGTATGGTGTCGTCCCTGTCGATCACGAAGACCGAGCGCGCAAGCAGCCTAAGCTCCTCGATGAGCACGCCGTAGGCCCGGCCGAAGGATGCTTCCCTGTGGTCCGAGAGGGCCTGGACCCTGTCGATGCCGGCGGCGGTGCAGAACCTGTCGATGGCGAAGGGGAGGTCCATGCTGATGTTGAAGACCGAGACGTCTTCGAGCTTAGCGGCCTCCTCGTTGAACCTCCGGGCCTGCATGTCGCACACTGGGGTGTCCAGGGAAGGCGTAACGCTCAGTAGCCTGACCTTCCCCCCGCAATCCTCTAGGCCCACCTCGTTAAGCTCCCTGTCAAGAACCCTGAAGTCCGGGGCCTTGTCGCCCACCTTGAGTGCCTGGCCCGCCAGAGTCAGCGGCTGGCCCTTCATGGTTACCGTTCTGGCCATTTCATTTCCCTCCGGGATATGCGCTACTCGTACCTTTCGTGCTTCACGAACTCCTCCTGGGAGCGCCTGAAGGCCCTCGGAAGGAGCTTCACCCCCTCCTTGAGGTATCCCACCGCCACGAGCATGGGTATCACCTTGTCCCCGGGAATGCCGAATTCCTTTTTTATGCACTCCTCGTCGAAGCCGTCCATGGGGTGAGTCTCGAGCCCCAGGCCCTTGGCCGCGAGCATGAGGGTCATGGCGAAGAGGGCCGTGTTCTTCACGGCCGTGAACTTCCGCTTGAGGCTGTCGGGGGCGCCGTAGAGGTTCTTGGCCAGTTCCCGGTTTCCGTTGCGCTTGTCCTCGGTCATATAGCCCAGTTCAACCCAGCTGTCGAGCACCCTTTCGAAGTTCTCCTCCAGGAAGTCCGGGTCGGCCACCATGATGAGCATCACCGAGCACTCCTCCGCCTTGGGCTGTCCGAAGGCGCAATCCCTAAGGACCTTCTTCCTTTCGGGGTCCTTCACGACCACCACCTTCCAGGGCTGGGTGTTGAATGACGAGGGCGAGAGATTGGCGACCTCCAGGAGTTCCCTGAGCTTTTCGTCGGGCACCTCTCTGCCCGGCTCGAAGAAGTTTATTGAGCGCCTGTTTCTGATGGTCTCGATTACGTCCATGTCGTCTCTCTAAATTGTCGGTATATCCGCAGATTAGCACAATGGGGGCGATTGTCAAGGGTTCGGGATTGCCTTCCGGAGGAAAGGGTTTGAGCCCGGTTTGGATGGCGGGCCGGGGGCATGTTTAGCTGTCCTTCGGGCGGCGTTTTGTTGACTTCTCGCTCTTTTGGGGTTAAATTTTCATTTCACATTCCCGATTCCCCGGAGGGTTTCCCATGCGGGTTGCGATGTACTACGCCAACAACGACGTCAGGCTCGAGGAGATGCCCACGCCCGCCGCCGGAAAGGGAGAGGCGGTCGTCCGCGTGATGGCAAGCGGCATATGCGGAAGCGACGTGATGGAGTGGTACCGCCGCCACAAGGTGCCACTCGTCCTCGGCCACGAGATAGCCGGCGAGGTGGTGGAGGTCGGCGAGGGCGCCCCTCTCCGGGTGGGCCAGCGCGTGAGCGCCTCGCACCTCGTGCCCTGCGGGGCGTGCCATTATTGCCTGAGGGGGCACGGCACCGTCTGCGACACCCTGAGGACTACCAACTTCCATCCCGGGGGATTCGCGGAGTACGTACTTCTTCCCTCAATTAACGTAGAAAAGGGGACCTATGCGCGTCCCGATGAGGTCTCCTTCGAAGAGGGCACTTTCATAGAGCCCCTCGCCTGCGTGCTCAGGGGGCAGAGGGCCGCCGGCCTCAAGGAGGGCGACAGCGTCCTGGTGATAGGAAGCGGCATCTCGGGCGTCCTGCACATTTCGCTTGCCCGCGCCCTCGGCGCCGGGGTGGTGGTGGCGACAGACATAAACGACTGGAGGCTGGCCAGGGCCAGGGAGCTCGGCGCCCACGCGTCCCTCCGGGCGGACTCGGATGTCCCCGAGGGATTCAGGAAACTCAACGGTGGCCGGGGAGCGGACGTGGTGATACTCACCTCCGGGGCGGAATCGGCCATCTCCCAGGCCCTGATGGCGGTGGACCGCGGGGGCTCGGTGCTCTTTTTCGCCCCCACCCGCGAGGATATCGCGGTGCCGCTTCCGGTAAACAGGCTTTTCTGGCGGAACGAGATAACGCTTACCTCGTCCTACGCGGCCAACCCCGTTGAGCACGTCGAGGCCATGGAGCTTATAAGGTCTGGAAGGGTCGGGGTCGAGGGCATGATCACCCACAGGTTCCCCCTGGCCCGGGCGCAAGAGGGTTTCCGGTTGGTGGCCGAGGCCGGGGAGTCCCTGAAGGTTATAATAGAGCCTCAGAAATGAGAACTTCGGAAACAAAAGATATGCGAAGGAGGATAACGACATGGATTGGGGATTGAAGAACAGGCTTTCGAGGGTCATCAGGCCCGAGACCGGAAGGTCGGTGATGCTGGCCGTGGACCACGGGTATTTCCTGGGCCCCACCACGGGCCTCGAGGACGCGGAAAAGACCATCAAGCCGCTTCTGCCCTACGCCGACGCGCTGATGCCAGCCAGGGGAGTGCTCAGGACCTGCGTGGACCCCGCCTTGGCGGTGGACACGCCGATTGTGGTGCGCGTCTCCGGCGGAAACAGCATCCTGGGGGAGCTCTCCGACGAGGACATCACTATGTCCATGGAGGACGCCCTTAGGCTCAACGTCTCGGGCGTGGCGCTCTCCATTTACGTGGGCGCCGAGCACCAGCACCGGACGCTCGTTAACCTCTCGAGGCTCGTGGACCAGGGGCAGCGCTACGGGATGCCGGTCCTGGCCGTTACCGCCGTGGGAAAGGAGCTCGGAAAGGACGCCCGCTACCTGGCCCTCTCCTGCAGGATAGCCGCCGAGCTGGGGGCGCACTTCGTGAAGACCTACTACTGCGAGGACTTCGAGCGGGTCACCGGCACCTGTCCGGTGCCCATCGTCATGGCGGGGGGAAAGAAGCTGCCCGAGCCCGACGCGCTCGAGCTGACCGCCAAGGCCATAAATGGCGGAGCCGTGGGCGTGGACATGGGGCGCAACATCTTCCAGAGCGAGGACCCCGTGGCCATGATACAGGCCGTGAGGGCCGTGGTTCACGAGGGCCTGAGCCCCAAGAAGGCTCACGAGATGTTCCTCGACCTCAAGTCTTCGGGCGGGAAGAAGACCCCAAGAACCGGGAAAGGGAAGAAGAAATGATAAAGGCAAACGTCAAATACGTGGATGGCCTGAGGTTTATTGGCGTGGCCGAATCGGGCCACGCCGTTGTCATGGACAGCAGCCCCAAGTTCGGAGGAACCGACCAGGGGCCAAGGCCAATGGAGCTCCTCCTCCTGGGGCTGGGGGGATGCACCGGCATGGACGTGGCCTATGTCCTCAGGAAGAAAAAGCAGGAGGTGGAGGACATAGAGATTTCCCTCGAGGGGGACATGGCCGAGAAGGAGCCGAGGAGGTTCACCGACGTGAAGATCAAATTCACGGTAAAGGGCAAGGGCCTCGGCAGGGAGGCCGTGGAGAAGGCAATTAAACTCTCCATGGAGAGGTACTGCTCGGTGAAAGGCACTTTCGAAGGTTCGGCCAAGGTTGGCTGGAGCTTCGAGGTCGTGGAGACTTAGGCGGGACGGCCTTGAGGCTTTCGAGGGCTGCCTGGAAGAACATCGCTACCCTGGGGCCGGTGGGCTTCGTGCCGAAGGCCCCGGGCACGGCGGGCACCCTCGCGGCGATGCTCTTTCTGCTGCTGGCCAGGCCGTCGGGGCCGTTTTTCGCCGTCCTCGTCCTGGCCGTGACCGCCCTGGGGGTCGTGGCGGCGGGCGAGGCGGAGGAGGCCCTCGGGGCAAAGGACTCGGGCCACATCGTGATAGACGAGGTGGCCGGCTACTTCTTCGCCATGGCGTTTCTGCCCCAGACCACAGGGTATTTCCTTGCGTCTTTTGCACTTTTCAGGATTTTCGATATAATGAAGCCACCTCCCATAAGGCAGTTGCAGTTCCTTTCGGGCGGGGCAGGCGTGATGGCCGACGACGTGGTCGCTGGAGTCTTCACGAACGTGGTGCTTCAGTTATGGCGGACCTTGATTTAGAGGCGATCAGAGAGGTGCACGAGGCCCTCAAGGAGAGGGGCCTCAAGGTGGCGATTGCCGAGTCCTGCACGGGAGGGCTCGTGGCCCATGCCCTCACCCTCATGCCCGGCTCCTCGGGCTGCTTCGACTCCTCAATCGTCTGCTATTCCAGGCACGCCAAGAGCCGAATCCTCGGCCTCGCCGAGTCCTTCATAAACATCCACGGCACCGTGAGCGAGGAGACGGCCAGGGCCATGGCCCTAGCCGTCTGCGAGAGGGCCGGCGTGGAGGTGGGCCTCGGCATCACCGGAGTGCTCGGCCCCGACACGATAGAGGACCGGGAAGTGGGTGTCGTTTTCGTGGCCGCCGCCTTCAGGGGCGAGGTGGTGGCCTCCAGGAGGCTTAAATTCGAGGGCGAAAGGGACGAGATAAAGCACGCAGCCTCAAACACGGCCCTCAGGTTTCTCCTCGAGGCACTGTCGACATGAATATCAGATGCTTCGTGGCCGTGGAGCTCCCGGAGGCCCTGAAGGAGGCCATAGCGAGCAGCACGGAGCGGGTCAGGAAAAGCGGCGCCGACGCCCGATGGGTGAGGGCCGAGAACTTCCACCTGACGCTCAAGTTTTTTGGAAGCGTGCCCGAGGAGATGCTGCCGGAGTTAAGGGAAGCCCTGGCCCAAGCCGTGAGGCCCTACGCCGGTTTCAGGCTCGGCTTCAGGGGGGCGGGGGTGTTTCCCAATAGGAGGCAGCCCCGGGTGGTATGGGTCGGGACCTACGACAGCGACAGGCTCGTCGACCTCCAGAGGGACATCGAACTGGCCCTGGAGCCCCTTGGCTTCGAGGCCGAAAAGAGGCCTTTCAGCGCTCACCTCACGATCGGACGGCTTAAATCGCAGAAGCGGAGGGATTTCCTCCTGAGGGAGCTGGACGAACTCGCCGAGGAGGACTTCGGACAATTCGACGTGACCGAGGTGGCCCTGATGAAGAGCACCCTGAAGCCCGGAGGGGCCGAGTACTCCAGGCTCTATGGCGCGCCCCTTGCCGGTGGGGCGTGAAGCCTCCTGCAACTGCCTTCGGCCTATGGTCGCCCGACGGGCGGGAAATCTATTTTCCATTTAAATACGGGATATTCGCCCGCATGGCGTCTCTCCCTGCGCCTTGGAAAACCCTCTGCGGATACGTTTGCCTTTATGTTATATTAATTAACAATAATTCGCGTCCTGACATGGCGTAAACGGAGGGAAGATGGATAAAGACAAGACGAAGGCCCTGGAGATGGCCATTGCGCAGATAGAGAGGAACTTCGGCAAGGGCGCCATAATGCGCCTGGGGGACGAGGAGACGCGGGTGAAGGTGCAGGCCATATCCAGCGGCTCGCTGTCACTGGATATAGCCACCGGAATCGGCGGCTTCCCCAGGGGCAGGGTGGTCGAGATATACGGCCCGGAATCCTCCGGAAAGACCACTTTGGCCCTGAGCGCCGTGGGTCAGGCCCAGAAGGCGGGCGGAGTGGCCGCCTTCATAGACGCCGAGCACGCCCTGGACGTGGCCTACGCCGAGAAGCTCGGCGTGGTGCTCGACGACCTCCTCGTGTCGCAGCCCGACACGGGGGAGCAGGCCCTCGAGGTGGCAGAGTCCCTGGTCAGGAGCGGGGCGGTGGACATCATAGTTATAGACTCGGTGGCCGCCCTGGTGCCCAAGGCAGAGATAGAGGGCGACATGGGCGACTCGCTTCCGGGGCTTCAGGCCAGGCTCATGAGCCAGGCGCTGAGGAAGCTCACGGCGGCCATATCGAAGTCCCACACCACCGTGGTCTTCATAAACCAGATAAGGCACAAGATAGGGGTGATGTTCGGAAGCCCCGAGACCACCACCGGCGGAAACGCCCTGAAATTCTACTCTTCCCTGAGGCTCGACATCCGGAGGATAGACAGTATCAAGGACGGCCAGCAGATGATCGGCGGCCGCGTCCGGGTGAAGGTCGTCAAGAACAAGCTCTCCCCGCCGTTCAGGCAGGCCGAGTTCGATATCTACTACAACGAGGGCATCTCGCGGGCGGGCGAGATCGTGGACCTCGGCGTGGACCGCAAGGTCATAGATAAGGCCGGCGCCTGGTACAGCTATGACGGCACCCGGATCGGCCAGGGCAGGGAGAACGCCAAGGACTACCTGAAGCAGAACCCCGAGACCCTAAAGGAGATCGAGGGGAAGATCACGGAGGCCTTCGCCCAGAAATGAGGGAAATAACGGAGCTGCTGAAGATGGCTGTAGAGCGGAACGCCTCCGACCTGCACATCAAGGTCGGCTCTCAACCCATAATGCGGGTCCACGGGAACCTCGAGCGCATGGAATCGGAGCCGAGGGTGACGGCCGAGGATATAAAGAAGATATGCCTGGCCGTCCTGAGCCCGGACCAGATGGAGGCCTTCAAGAGGAAGTACGACCTCGACTTCGCCTACAGCGTGCCGGGCATGGGTAGGTTCCGCTGCAACGCCTTCGTCCAGAGGGGCGCCATGGGCTTCGTCTTCAGGGTGGTTCCCGTGAAGATACCATCCATAGATGAGCTGAACCTTCCCAAGGTGCTCGAGAAGATCTCCATGGAGCCAAGGGGGCTCGTGCTGGTCACCGGCACGACCGGAAGTGGAAAGACCACCACCCTTGCCTCGATGGTCGACCATATCAACCGCAACAGGAAGGTCAACATAGTCACTATCGAGGACCCGATCGAATTCCTCCACAAGGACAACCTGAGCATAATCAACCAGAGGGAGATAGGGACGGACACCACGACCTATTCCATCGCCCTGAGGGCGGCGCTCAGGCAGGACCCCGACGTCCTTCTTCTGGGAGAGATGAGGGACCCCGAGACCATGGAGATCGCCATGACCGCGGCCGAGACGGGCCACCTCGTCCTTAGCACGCTGCACACCGTGGACGCTGCGGAGACGGTCAATAGGATAGTGTCCGTCTTTCCACCGTACCAGCATCATCAGATACGCCTTCAGCTCTCCTCCATAGTCAAGGGCGTCATATCGCTGAGGCTGATGCCCACGGCGGACGGAAAGGGCAGGGTGCCGGCGGTGGAGGTACTGGTTTCCACGGGGCTGATCAGGGAATGCATCCTCGAGCCGGACAAGACCAAGCTCATCCCCGACGTCCTCGCCAAGGGCAAAAGCCAGTACGGCATGCAGACCTTCGACCAGTCTATATTCGACCAGTACCAGGCCGGACGGGTCTCCTACGAGGAGGCCCTCAGGTGGGCCTCGAACGTCGAGGACTTCAAGCTCAAGATCAAGGGAGTCTCCAGCTCCACCGAGGCCGCCGAAGAGGAAGTCGCGGGCAAGGAAGGTCCCCGGGGCGGCGGCATGAAGATAGAGAGGTTCTCGGACCGCAAGTGATGCCAGAGGAAGCCGGCAAGGCCCTGCGGTACTCCTTCAAGCTCCTTGGTTACCGCGGAAGGAGCGAGAGCGAGCTCTCGAAGAGACTTCGCCAGAAAGGTTTCGCCCCCCGTGTTGTGGAAGAAACGTTGGGGCGCCTTAGAGAAGGCGGCTATCTTGACGACGGGGCCCTCGCGCGAAGCCTCAGGAGGAGAGCCGAGGATGTTAAGCTCCTGGGGCGGAGGGGCGCGTGGATGTACCTCAGGGCGATGGGGATACCGAAGGACGTGGCCGAGGACACCCTGGAGGACTACGACGAGCTCGCAAGCGCCGTGAGGCTTGTCGAAAACAGGAGAAGGAAAGTGGATGGCCTCTCCCCGGCCGTCGCCAGGCGGAGGCTCGGCGACCAGCTTAGGAGGAGGGGGCACTCCGCCTCGACGGCGAGAAAGGCCCTCGAGTCGCTGGGCGTCGAGGGGCCGAAACGATGAAGAGCGCCGAGATAAGAAAGGCCTTTCTCGATTATTTCGCCTCCCAGGGGCACCGGGTCGTTCAGAGCTCGCCCCTGATACCCAGGCACGACCCCACGCTTCTTTTCACCAACGCCGGCATGGTCCCGTTCAAGTCGGTCTTCCTCGGCGAGGAGACCAGGGACTACAAGAGGGCGGCGAGCTCTCAGAAGTGCCTCCGCGCCGGGGGAAAGCACAGCGACCTCGAAAACGTCGGCCACACCTCGAGGCACCACACCTTCTTCGAGATGCTGGGAAACTTCTCCTTCGGCGACTATTTCAAGCGCGAGGCCATCGAGTTCGCCTGGGAACTACTGACCGAGCGCTACGGGCTGCCCAAGGACAGGCTATGGGTGACGATATACGAAGATGACGACGAGGCCGATGGGCTCTGGCAGGAGGCGGTGGGTGTGCCGGCAGAGAGGATCGTCAGGCTGGGCGCCAAGGACAATTTCTGGCAGATGGGCGACACCGGCCCCTGCGGCCCCTGCTCCGAGGTGCTCATAGACCAGGGCGAGGGGGTGGGCTGCGGCACCCCGGAGTGCCGCCCCGGGTGCGACTGCGACCGCTATCTCGAACTCTGGAACCTCGTCTTCATGCAATTCAACAGGGACGGGCACGGAAACCTCACGCCGCTTCCGAGGCCGAGCATAGACACCGGCATGGGCCTCGAGAGGCTATCCGCGGTGCTCCAGGGGAAACTGAACAACTTCGACTCGGACCTGTTTTCGGACATCATCTCCTCGATCTCATCGCTGACGAAAGTGCCCTACGGGAAGTCGCGCGAGAGCGACGTCTCCATAAGGGTCGTCGCGGACCACGTGAGGGCATGCGCCTTCCTGCTTGCCGACGGCCTCATGCCCTCTAACGAGGGAAGGGGCTATGTGCTCAGGAGGATAATCCGCAGGGCGGCGCGTCACGCGAGGCTCCTGGGCCCCTCGGAGCCGCTCCTTTGCAGGCTCCTCGACCCTGTAGCCGCTACCATGGGAGACACCTACCCCGAGCTCGGCGACGAAAAGGAGAGGTCGTCCAAGATACTCCGCATAGAGGAAGAGCGGTTCGCACACACCCTCGAGCAGGGAATGCGCATCCTCGACGACGTGCTCGACCGGCTCAGGGCCGCGGGCGAAAAGATCATCCCCGGGGGCGAGGTGTTCAAGCTCTACGATACCTTCAGCTTTCCCCTGGACCTGACGAGGGACATCGCCCAGGACTCGGGCTTCCTGATGGACGAGGAGGGCATCAGCGCGGCCCTTCGGAAGCAGAGGGAGAGGGCCCGGGCCTCCTGGGTGGGAGAGGAGGAGGCCATAGACTCCATCTACAGGGAGCTCCTCTCCGAAGCGGGGCCGGCGGAGTTCGTGGGTTACGATACGCTTGAGGCCCAGGTGGCGGTGAAGGCCATCCTCAAGGACGGGAAGGTCGTCGAGGAGTTGAAGGAGGGGGATAGGGCCGAGGTCTTCCTCGACCGGACGCCCTTCTACGGCGAGTCCGGCGGGCAGGTGGGCGACACGGGGACGATGACCTCGGAGGGTGTAATGCTGCTGGTGGAAGACACCAAGAAGCCCGTCGAGGGCCTTTACGCCCACAGGGTCAGGGTGAAGCGGGGGTCCCTCAAGGTGTGGGACAAGCTCACCGCGAGGGTGGACGCCCGGCGCAGGAAGGCGACGATGCGGAACCACACGGCCACGCACCTCCTTCAGGCCGCTCTGAGGGCGGTTGTCGGGGAGCACGTGAAGCAGGCCGGCTCGCTCGTGGAGCCCGACAGGTTCAGGTTCGACTTCACGCACTTCGCGGCCCTCACCCAGGAGGAGATAGAGGCGGTCGAGGACTTCGTAAACGAAAAGATAGTGGAGAACATCCGGGTCGAGGCCCGCGAGATGGAGATCAACGAGGCCCTCGCCAAGGGCGCCATAGCCCTCTTCGGGGAGAAGTACGGCGAGCGCGTGAGGGTGGTCGCGGTCCCCTCCGTGAGCATCGAGCTCTGCGGGGGCACCCACGAGAGCGCCACCGGCGAGACCGGTGCTTTCGTCATAGTCTCGGAGGGCAGCGTGGCCTCCGGAATAAGGCGCATAGAGGGCCTCACCGGGCTCAGGGCCTTCGAGCACCTCAGGGACCGGAGCCACACGCTCAGGGAGATATCGGCTTCGCTTAAGAGCGATAAGCCCCTGGAGGAGGTCCGAAGGATGCAGGAGCGCCTCAAGGAGCTAGAGCGGGAGGTCGAGAGGAGCCGGGCCTCGGCGGACAGGGATCTGGCTGCCCCACTCATAGAGGACGCAAGGACTGTCGACGGCGTGAAGGTCGTCGCGGGAAGGGTCGACGGGCTCGACCAGAAGAGGCTTAGGGGCCTGGCGGACAACCTCCGGGACCGCATAGGCTCGGGCGTCATAGTGCTTGCCTCAGGCCTGGACGACCAGGCCTCCATAGTGGCCATGGTGACCAAGGACCTCGCCAAGAAGTACCATGCCGGCAACATCCTCAAGGCCGTCGCCCAGGCGGCGGGGGGCCGGGGCGGCGGAAAGCCCGACATGGCCCAGGGCGGCACCAGGGAGCTGGGTATGCTGGACAGCGCCCTCGATAAAGTATACGATATAGTCAGGGGAAACGCGTAGAAAACTCAACGGCGGAGGCTCTCTATGACTATATTCGAGACCATCAGGAGAATGATGCTCGCTGGCTTCGGTGCCACCGAGAAGTTCAGGGAGACCGTGGACGACCTCGTCAAGAAGGGCGAGCTCAGTGAGTCGCAGGGCGCGAAGCTCGTCAAGGAGTGGAGCGAAAAAGCGGAAAAAGGCACGGCCGACCTCGACAGGACCTTCAGCGAAATAGTCTCCAAGACCCTCGATAAGATGAACCTCCCCACTAAAGAGGACGTGAAGCGCATAGAGGGCGACTTGGAGGCTCTCTCGGCGAGATTAAAGAAGCTTGAGAAGGGCGGAGGGCCCAAATAAGCGCACTTCTGCAGATATTCCGCCTCAAACAGACTTACAGGTCTGCCAGGAGGCTCCAGCAGATTCTCAACGTATTCATAGGCCACGGCTTCGGGAGGATAATCGACCAGATACAGCTTGGCCGTTACGTCCCCTTTCGAAAGAGGATTAAGGCCCTGGGCCAGTGGCCCGAGGCCAAGGGGCCGACTCTTCCCGAGAGGCTGAGGCTCGCCTTCGAGGAGCTCGGGCCGACTTTCATAAAGTTCGCCCAGATACTCTCTTCCAGGCCGGACCTCATAACGGAGGAGTACGCCGAGGAATTCAGGAAGCTCCTCGACGAAGTCCCCCCCTTCCCGGCGACGGCGGCGAGGGAGATAATCTCCGCTGAGCTGGGACGTCCTCTGGAGAGCGTCTTCTCCGACTTCGACGATACGCCCGTGGCGGCGGCTTCCATAGCCCAGGTCCACGACGCCATCTTGAGGGACGGGGCCAAGGTAATAGTCAAGGTGCAGCGCCCGCGCATCGAAAAGCGCATACTCGACGACATAGACATCATGACCACTGTCGCGAGGCTCCTGGAGACTTACATGCCCGAGAGCAAGTTCTTCAACCCCTCGGGCATAGTGCAGGAGTTCTCGAGGACCGTGCGCAAGGAGCTGGATTTCACGCAGGAGGCCCGGAACTGCATGAGGTTCGCGAGGAACTTCGAGGGAGTCCCCGCCGTTTGCATCCCCAAGGCCTACGACGAATACCTCACCCATAAGGTGCTCGTCATGGAGCGCGTCGTGGGAGTGAGCGTCGACCAGGTCGGGGACATCGACAGGATGGGCCTCGACAAGCCGCAACTCTCCCGCACCATAGTCGACGCCTACCTCAAGATGATGCTCGAGGACGGCTTCTTCCACGCCGACCCGCACCCGGGAAACATATTCATAATGCCCGACGGCAGGGTATGCTTCATGGATTTCGGCATCGTGGGCAGGGTCAGCGACGAGACCAAGCAGACCCTGGCCGAGACCTTCGTGGCCCTTCTCAGGAAGGACTACGACGGGCTCGTGGACAACTATGTGGCGCTGGGCTACCTGCCGGAGGACGCCGACGTGGAGCACTTCCGAAGGGAGTTCAAGGCGGACCTCATCGACCTTCTGGACCCTCTCTACGGCGTCTCCATAAGCGAGATAAACCTCGCCGAGTACCTCGATACCGTGCTCCGGCTTGCCAGGACTCACAGGCTGAGCCTGCCCACGGACCTCCTGCTCATAAACAAGACCCTCATGCTCCTGGACGGGGTGGTGAGGGGTCTCGACCCCCAGTTCAACTTCATCGAGGTTGCTGAGCCCTACGCTCAGAAGCTTCTCTTGGAAAAGTTCAGCCCCTCCCGGCTCGTGGGCAGGCTCTCGAGCGAGGTGGCGAACCTCGGCGATTTCCTCCTGGCCCTCCCCACACAGTCGAGAAAGATAATCAACAAGATCAGGAACGACCTGCACCTGAAGCACTCCCTCACGGGGCTGGAAAAGCTCATTAAGGACATGGACCGCTCAAGCAACAGGATTGCCTTCGCCCTGGTCCTGAGCTCCATAATACTGAGTTCCGCCATCATGAACGCCCTCGGCACGGGTCCCAAGATAATGGGCCTCTCCGTGCTTGGCATACTGACCTTCTTCGGCGCGGTGATTCTTGGCATCTGGCTCCTCATCTCAATCATCCGCTCCGGCCGCCTCTGAAAGCCTTCAAAGACTACTCCCTTTACTTTTTGCGTCCGTAGGCTAAGATTTTTCTAGAGAGGGAATCCATGTTCAGGGACAGGACCGACGCAGGCAGAAGGCTCGCCCGGAAGCTCGAGAAGTACAGGGGCACGGGCGCCCTGGTGCTCGCCATACCCCGCGGCGGGGTGGAGGTGGGCTACCAGGTGGCGAGGCACCTCGAGGCGGACTTCTCGATAATCGTCACCCGGAAACTCCCCTTCCCGGACAATCCGGAGTCCGGCTTCGGGGCCATAGCCGAGGACGGAAGCGTCTTCATGATGGAAGCCGCGCGATACCAGCTCTCTGATACCGCCATCGAAAGGATAGCCCAGGAGCAGAGGAGGGAGGTGCGGAGGCGGATAGAGGTCCTCAGGGGAGGCAGGCCGCTACCGGACGTGGAGGGAAGGACGGTTATCCTGGTGGACGACGGAATCGCCATGGGCTCGACCATGGGGGCCTCCATAATGCTGCTGAGGAACCGGAAGGCCGGAAGGGTGGTGGCAGCGGCCCCCGTGACGGGCGCGCGCACCGCCTCGGAGGTGGGAAAGCTCGCCGACGAGGTTGTCGTAGTCGAGACTCCCGCGCATTTCTACGCCGTGGCGCAGGTGTACGAGAACTGGTACGACGTGCCCGACGAGGAGGTCGTGGAGATAATGGAGAGATGGGAGCGGGAGCGCCGAGGGCTCTAACCCTTTCTCTCGAAGAGCCTCGATGCCACGGCCACGAAGAGCGCCGAGACGAAGAGTATCACTGCCACGTCGGTGGCGAAGGAGAAGTCCGGGCTCATGGGGCCTTCCTCCAGCGGGGACATCAGGTGCTTTAGGGCGTCCACGCCGTAGGTGAGGGGGTTTATCCTCGATGCGAGCCTCAGGGCCTCGGGCAGGAGCTTCACGGGGTACATGGCCCCCGAGAGGAAGAACATGGGCATGACGATGAAGTTCATGATGACGCTGAAGCTCTCGTAGCTTTCGTAGAAGCAGGCGAGCACTATACCGAAGGCCGAGATGGAAAAGGCCGTGAACGCGCAGAGGAGGAGCACGGCGGCTACGGCCCCGGGGTCGAGGCTCATCCCCACGATGGGAAAGAGAAGAAGTATCACCGCCGCCTGGATGGTGGAGACCACGGTGCCGCTCAGGGCCTTGCCCAGCACTATGGAGAACCGGGAGACCGGGGCCACGAGAATCTCCTTCATGAAGCCGAACTCCTTGTCCCAGATTATGGATATCGAGGAGAATATAGAGCTGAAGAGGATCGTGAGGCCCAGTATGCCGGGGAAAATGAACTGCGTGTAGGATATCCCGCCGGCGGGCTGCACGAGCCTCGACATACCGGCCCCCACGAGGAAGAGCCATATCATGGGCCTCGCCACAGTGGAGATAAGGCGCGAGCGCTCGCGGATGAATTTCTTGAACTCCCGCATCACGATGACGTAGACGGCGTTCAGTTCGATGGTCAGGCTCACGTAGCCCCTGTTATCCACGGCGCCTCCTGTAGGCCCTGACGGTCTCCTTGATGGTGTCCAACCCGCTTACCTCCTCGGCCCTGATGGCCTTGCCCGTCAGCTTGAGGAAGACGTCGTTCAGGGTGGGCCTCTGGAGCCTCACGGACTGGACGCTGTCCGAGAGGGTGCGGATGAGCTCGGGGATGCAGGAGTCGCCCTTGAGGGCCGTGAGGTAGAGCTCGCCGTCCTTGATGCTGGCGTCTATGCCGAGCCTGCTCTTTAGAATTTCGCGCGAGGCCTCGTTGTCGGCGGTGCGAAGGTAGATGACGTCCCCGCCCACGGTCTTCTTCAGCTCCGCGGGGCTGCCCTCGGCTATTATCTTCCCGTTGTCTATGACGGCGATGCGGTGGCAGACCTCGGCCTCCTCCATGTAGTGGGTGGTCATGAAGATGGTGACGTTGTGCCGGCGTGGCATCTCGGTTATGAACTCCCAGAGGTTCTGCCTGCTCTGGGGGTCGAGGCCCAGGGTTGGCTCGTCCAGGAATAGGACCCTCGGCCTGTGGATGAGGCCGCGGGCCACCTCGAGGCGACGCTTCATGCCGCCCGAGAACTTCTTCACCAGGTCGTCGCGCCTCTCGTAGAGGTCCACGAACCTGAGGGCCTCTTCGACCCTCTCCCTTATCTGGCTCCTTTTCACTCCGTAGAGGTAGGCGTGAAAGGCCAGGTTCTCGTAGGCCGTGAGGTCCTTGTCCAGCGTGGTGTCCTGGAAGACCAGTCCTATGGACTTCCTCACCTCCGAGGACTCGGTCGTGCAGTCGTGGCCGTCGATGGTGGCCTTCCCCGATGTCGGCGAAAGGAGGGTGCAGAGGACGCTGATGGTGGTAGTCTTTCCCGCCCCGTTTGGCCCCAGGAAGCCGAATATCGTGCCTTCCTGGACCTCGAAGGAGATGTCGTCCACCGCCGCGATGCTGCCGAACCTCTTTACGAGGTTCTCCACCTTGATTACCGGAGCGCCCTCCATGAGTGGATTATAACAGAACGGCTCTCGGTGGCTTAGGCCGTTTGGAAGTAGAGCATCCGCGAGCCCCTGGCGGCGCCCTTTATTGAATGGACCTCGCCGGGCTCAACCAAAAGGCAGGCGCCCTCCACGAGGGGCACATCGCGGCCCTCCACCACTAAGTCAATCCTGCCGCCGAGGCCGAAGAAGAACTCGTAATCGTCCTCGTGCCTGTGGCTTGAGGCGGTGTCGCCGGGGTTCATCTCTATGTAGCTTACGGCCTTGATGTGCGGGATTGCGCCCTTACCCAGAAGGACCCTCTTTTTGAGCTGGGGGTCGTGGCTTACTGGAACCAGTGGGGCTTCTTCTACGGAGGTAAGTATCATCCCTAGAATTTAGCACGGATTCGCCGCCGGGAGAAGGGGCCCCAGTCCAGGGTGAGGAGGAAGTCCCGGACTATCTGCTTGTCGAAGCTGTCCTGGCTCCTTCCGGGGGCGTAGTCCCTGGCGGACCAGAACCTCGAGGAGTCGGGCGTCAGGAGCTCGTCTATGAGGATTATCCTGTCATCTACCTTGCCGAACTCCATCTTCGTGTCGGCGATGATGATGCCCTTTTTCTCGGCTATGCTGCTGGCCCTTTCATATATCCGGAGGCTCGTGTCCCTCAGCGTCTCGGCGGTATCGCGGCCGACGAAGCCCGTCATCTCCTCGAAGGGGATGTTTATGTCGTGCCCCTCGGCCGCCTTCGTGCTCGGCGTGAAGAGGGGCGAGGGGAGCCTGTCAGATTCCCTGAGCCCATTGGGGAGCTTTATGCCGCAGACCGTGCCGTCCTCCAGGTAGGACTTCCAGCCGCTTCCCGAGAGGTATCCCCTGACGATGCACTCCACGGGGATGGCCTGGGCCTTCCTGACCAGGATGCTTCGGCCCTCAAGCAGGTCGGAGTATTTGTGGAGGGCCCTCGGGAAATCGCGGACTTCGGTGGCCACTATGTGGTTTTCCACGACATCCTTCATCTGGCCGAACCAGAAGAGCGATATGGCCGTGAGTATCTTGCCCTTGCCGGGTATGCCGTTTGGCATTATGACGTCGAAGGCCGAGACCCTGTCGGTCACCACGAGGAGGAGGTGCTCACCCAGGTCGTATATGTCCCGGACCTTTCCGCGCCTGGGCTCCCCTATGTCGGGCAACTCTGTCTTTAATACGATGTCCATGGCAGACAGTTATTATGCGTATGGGGAGCCGGTTTGTAAAGCGCGCGGAAGACGTGTGCGGGCCTCTATTCTCAGCCGCTTGCCTCGTCGCTGAAGACGTCCCTGAGCATCTCGTAGCCCTGGCCGAAGACCTGCCGGAAGTGTCTGTCGAAGCGGCGGGTGAGCTTCATGAAATATATGTCGTGCCGGATGTACTCCTCGGCCAGGGAGACGAAGCCCCGGTTTGAACTCGCGGCCCCCTCGGCCGAGCCGTCGGGCAATATGGTGCCGGTTAGCGCCTCGGCGGAGTCCGCCACTATCACTATGCCCCTTTCGCCCCTTCCCTTGCCCTCCGCGGGATGGTGGAAGACGTCGGCGGACCTGAAGGGGGTAGGGCCGAAGTGCACCACGGCGCATTTCACGTACCTGGCCCTGGCCTCCGTTATCGCCTGGTCCAGGCCGGCCATCTCCTCTTTCCAGACCGAGGCGAGGACGGTCTCGCGGGCGCCCGAGATGAGCCTGCGCGCCTTGTCCATGACGTGGCCGTAACCCGCTACGTTGACTATCTGCCGCGAACCGGGCCTTCCGCCCAGGGTGGCCAGGCCGCCCTCTATCTGGACGAGGGTGTCGTGGATCCTGCCCCGGAGGCCCGACACGAACTCCTCGGCGTCTATGGGGACGTAGCTCCTCGCCCGCCCCTCGCCCCGCACCGAGAGGACGCCCCTTTCGGCAAGCCGCGAGACCACCCCGTAGACCTTCGAGGTGGGGATGCCAGACCTCCGGGCGATCTCGTAGGCCGTGAGCGGATTTTCCCGCACCAGGGTGATATAGGCCCTGGCCTCGTATTCCGTGAGACCGGCCTCCCTCAGGTGGTGGACAAGATTATTAACTACCACGGTAGTGAATAATACATCATATATGAAAAACTGTCAATAATTTAATGTTTCCGGGGCTCGCCCTATTGACTGCCGCCCAGACGGCCGCTATGATGTCTACTTAGAGGAGAGCCATTTGAAGCGATACGCGCATCAGATAGGGGCCGTGTTTTACATGATATGGGGCGTGCTCCACATAAGGAGCGCCCTGGGCGTCTACGCCGCCTCCACCGCCATGCCGCCGGGGATGGAGGACGTGGGGGGGTGGCTGTTTCAGGGCGCCTGGAACATGCTTTGGATGGCCGTCGCCTCCATAGTGGTGGCGGCGGTCTATAACTGGAAGAACAGGCCCGTTGGCTATTGGGTAAACCTCGTGCTTGTAAGCCTCGCCAGCATGGGCTTCATCTTCGCGGTTCTCGCCCCAGGATACGTCCCCCTCGAAAAGGGGCTCATAGGGCCTGTCGTTTGGCTGCTGGCCGTGGCCTTCAGCACCATCGGCTACCGGGGAGAAAGGGTTTAAGGGACCCCCAGCCACCGCCCTTGCTGCGCCGCAGCGGGTTGCTATAATATGCGATGCTGCGCACGGCTTTAGTTACCGGCGGCTCAAGAGGGCTTGGCGGCGAAATAGCCAGGGTCCTTTCGGCCCACGGCTACCGGGTCGCTCTGAATTACCTGCGAGGGCGAGCCGAGTCGGAGGCCCTGGCCTCCAAGCTCGGGGGCGGGGCGCTTCCCATCGGGGCCGATGTGGGCGACCCCGGAGCCGTGGAGAAAATGGCCTCTCTCATAAGGCAGAAGTGGGGCCGCTTGGACGTCCTTGTCAACAATGCGGGCATCACCTCCGACGCACCCCTCGTTAGGCTTCGTGAGGAGGACTGGGACCGGGTGATGAGGACAAACCTCCTGGGCTCTTTCAACACGATGCGCGCTTTCTTCCCCCTCATGAAGGATTCCGGCGGAGGCCACATCGTGAACATCTCTTCGATTTCGGGCCTCCGGGGCAGGGAGGGGCAGGCCGCCTACAGCGCCTCGAAGGCCGCTCTCCTGGGGCTTTCGGCCTCGGCAGCAGTGGAGTTTTCGGCCCATGGCATCAGGGTAAACTCGGTCCTTCCGGGCTACATGCCCACCGGGATGGGCGCCTCGAGTCCGAAGGCGATGGAGGCCGCCCGTGGGCGGAGCCTCCTCGGAAGGCTATCCGACCCGGCGGAGGCCGCCGAATTCGTGGCCTGGCTCGTGGGGACGGGGTCTATCACGGGGCAGGTTTTTGTGATAGATTCAAGGGCATAGCATGGCCAAGGGTTTCTTCATAACGGCCACCGACACGGGCGTGGGAAAGACCGTGGTCGCCGCGGCCCTCATCCGGCTCCTCAAACGGGAGGGCCTCTCCGTCTGCGGGATGAAGCCGCTGGAGACGGGCTGCCGCCGCGAGGGCGGCGAGCTCGTGGCCGCCGACGGGGCCTTCCTCAGGGAGGCCTCGGGGGTCTCCGAGTCCCTCGAAAGCCTTACGCCCTACCGCTTCGCCGAGCCTCTTGCCCCCTGGGTCGCCGCCGAGAGAACGGGGGACGAGATAGACCTGAAGAGGATAGGCGAGAGCTTCAGGGAGCTTTCCGAGAGGTACGACGCCCTCGTCGTGGAGGGCATTGGCGGAATCAGGGTGCCCATACTGAGGGACTACTTCGTGTCGGACCTTGCGGTTGACCTGGGCCTTCCCGTGATGGTCGTGGCCCCCGCGTACCTGGGCGCCATTAACCACACGCTCCTTACGCTCGAACTGGCCAGGAGCGTGGGGCTCGAGCTTGCAGGGGTAGTCATAAACCATCCCTGTCCCTCCGAAAACACCCTTGCCGAGCAGACCAACCCCGCCGTCATCGAGGAGCTCTCGCCGGTGCCCGTAATAGGCGAGATGCCCCACCTCGAAGAGCTGAGCATGGAGGGCCTGGAGATCGCCGCGAGCGTGAACCTCGATATGGAGATTCTTAAGAAATACCTGTAGCCGGAGTGCCCTGCGGGGCGCTTCCGGAGTCCATCTTCCCTCGCCTTTCCAGGTCTGGCTGTTCCCCCTCGGTTTTCGTTCGCGCGGGGGCGTATGCCTCCTTTAGCTTATTTGACTAAATCCGCCTGCTGTTCTATATTTTATGGATGATTCAGGGGATGACCGGGTTCGGTTCCGCGGAAGACGGCGGTTTCAGGGTGGAGATTCGCTCCCTGAACCACCGTTTCATGGACATATCCCTCAAGATGCCCCCGGTGCTCGGCCGCCACGAGATGAAGCTCAGGAGCGCCCTCCAGCAGAAGTTCGACAGGGGCAAGTTCGACGTCTACGTCTCGGCCGCGGGCGCGGGCAAGCTTAAGCTGAAGCCCAATGCCGAGATCGCCAGGGAAGTCCGCAGGGCCCTCGTGGACCTCCAGGAGGAGGTCGGCGTGGAGGGCCGGGTGGACCTCGGGATGCTCCTCCACTGGCGGGACGTCTTCCTCAACGAGGAGGTGGAGTACGACGAGGCGGCCCTTTTCGGGGCCTTCGAGAGGGCCGTCGCGGGGCTTGAGGAGATGAGGGCGAAAGAGGGAGACGCCCTCTCGGCCGAGATTGCCATGCGGGCCGACTCCCTCGCCAGGCTGAACGACGAGGTCGTCTCCATCGCGCCCCGGGCCATGGAGGCGGCGAAGGCCAGGCTTTTCGAGAGGCTCAGGGAGATGTTCGCCGACAGAGGTTGCGAGGACTCGCGCCTCATGCAGGAGGCGGCGGGGGCCGCCGAGCGGGCCGACATCACGGAGGAGACGACCCGGATAGCGAACCACATAGCCCACATGAGGGACATCCTCGAAAAGGGAGGGGCCGTGGGGCGCAAGCTCGACTTCCTCTTCCAGGAGCTTAACCGGGAGGCCAACACCATCGCCTCGAAGACCGACGACTACAGGATAGCGGAGATCGTCATCGAGATGAAGGCAGAGATAGAAAAGGCCAGGGAGCAGGCGCAGAACATCCAGTGAGGGAGAGAGCGCGGAGGGGATGAAAAAAGGCGAGCACGGGCCTGTCCTGATAAACATTGGTTACGGAAACATGGTGATGGCGTCGAAGATAGTGGCGGTGGTGTCGCCCGTGTCTGCCCCCATGAAGAGGCTCAGGGACGAGTCCCGAAGCGCCGGCAGGCTCATAGACGCCACTGAGGGCAGGCGCACACGCTCCATCATCGTCACGGACAGCGGCCACATAATTCTCAGCGCGCTTCAGCCCGAGACCATCGCGTCGAAGTTCAACGATGCGAGGGGGCGAGAGGGTGAGTAGGCCCAGGGGCGACCTCTTCGTCGTCTCGGCTCCCTCTGGGGCGGGAAAGACCACCCTCTGCAGGAGGCTCATTTCGATGATGCCGGGAATCGAGTTTTCCGTCTCCTACACCACGAGGGCCCCGCGGGCAGGCGAGGCCGACGGTGTGGATTACGTCTTCGTGGACGAAGCGGAGTTCCGCCGGATGGCAGACTCCGGCGAATTCGCCGAATGGGCCGAGGTTCATGGAAACCTATACGGGACCTCCGGGCGGACGCTCAAGGAGACACTGGCCGGGGGCTCCGACCTCCTTTTGGACATCGACGTGCAGGGCGCGAGGCAGCTTCGGGAGCGATTCCCCGGCGGGATATACGTCTTTGTGCTCCCTCCCTCGATGGACGCCCTCCAGGAGAGGCTGGGCGGCAGGAAGACCGACTCCCCTGAGGTCGTCCGGAGGCGCCTCTCCAGGGCCAGGGACGAGATCCGGGACTATGAACATTATGATTATGTTATAGTAAACGACGATTTCGAACGGGCCCTCGGGGAGCTCGAGGCCATAGTGACGGCAAGGCGAAAGGGCTCCGGACGCGTTGACCGCGAGTGGGTCGAAAGGAATTTTCTTAGGTAGGAGGATCCCTGATGGATATAATTTCTCTCCCTATTGAATACGACAAGGATAAGCTGGACAGCCGTTTCAGGCTGGTTGCCGTGGCGGCCCAGAGGGCGCGGGAGATTGCCTTCGGCGCGAGGCCGAAGATCGAAACCCGCTACAAGAAGCCCCCTCTCATATCACTCGAAGAGGCCATCAGCAACGCCCTTGAGTTCACCGTGGGCGAAGAGGCCAGGGCGCAGATAGAGGAGTCGAAGAAGTTCGACTACAAGCGCTTCCTCGAGGAGAGGAGGAGGCTTGCGAGGCCCGAGGACCTGTCGGAGCTCGAGAAGGACCTGCGGATATACCTCCACGAGAGGGAGGGCGTCGAGCGCAGCTCTCTCGAGGAGCTTTTCGGGGAAAAACAGGAAAAGGGTGAAACAGAAGAAGAAGGGTCTGAAGAATAGCGCGGTCCTTCTGGGCGTGACGGGCAGCGTCGCGTCCTACAAGGCCCCGGACCTGGTAAAGGCTTTAAAACAAGAGGGGGCATCGGTCACGGTGGTGATGACCGATGCCTCCTCTCGTTTTGTCACCC
This sequence comes from Nitrospirota bacterium, assembly GCA_037385265.1. Taxonomy (GTDB): domain Bacteria; phylum Nitrospirota; class Thermodesulfovibrionia; order Thermodesulfovibrionales; family JdFR-86; genus JARRNG01. Next base: position 4,301 of record JARRNG010000007.1, on the reverse strand, counting down.
CCCTCTCCCTGGAGATCGCATCGGGCAACAGGGTCTACAGGGGGCTCTTTGACGAGCCCGTGGCCGCCCCCCATATTTCTCTGGCCAGGGACTCCGACCTCATGCTCGTGGCGCCCGCCACGGCCAACTCCATAGGCAAGTTCGCCTCCGGCGTGGCGGACGACCTCTTGAGCACCGTCTATATGGCCTTCAGGGGCAAGGTCGTCGTGGCCCCGGCAATGAACTGGCGCATGTACGAACACCCCACCCTACAGAAGAACCTCGAGTACCTCAAGTCCCTCGGCGTGGAGGAGGTTCCGCCCGAGGAGGGCAGGCTCGCCTGCGGCGAGGAGGGAAGGGGAAGGATGGCCACCATAGAGAGGATAGTCGATGCCGCCTCCTCGGCCCTCACGGAGAAGTCCCTCGCGGGGAGAAAGCTCGTCGTGACCGCCGGGCCGACACGGGAATACATGGACGCCGTGAGGTTCATGTCCAACCCCTCGAGCGGCAGGATGGGATACGCCATTGCCAGGAGGGCAAGGAGGATGGGCGCCGAGGTCACGCTCGTAAGCGGCCCCTCGGAGCTATCGCCTCCCGGGGGGGTGGCCTTCAAGGCCGTTGAGTCTGCCGAGGAGATGAGGGAGGCCGTCCTGGAAAGCCTCAAGGGCGCCCACGCCCTCATAATGGCCGCCGCCGTGGGAGACTTCCGGCCGGCGGTGAAGGCAGGGGGAAAGACGGAGAAGTCAAAGGTTGTCTCAATCAAGGTTGAAAGAACCCCCGACATCCTGGCTGAGGTGGGAAGAAGGAAAAGGAGGCCCGTCATAGTGGGCTTTGCTGCCGAGGCGGGCGGCAACCTCGAAAGGGCGAGAAAGAAACTCCGGGAGAAGGGCGCCGACATAATGGTCTATAACGACATCGCCGCGGAGGGCTCGGGTTTCGGAACCGATACCAACAAGGTGGTTATAATGGACAAGGGAGGCGCCGAGGAGTACCCGCTTCTGTCGAAAGACGAAGTGGCCGGACTAGTTCTCGAGAGGCTGGCTTCCCTTTGGGCTTGACATTTGCAATAGTTTCATAAAAAATGACATAGGCTCCGCACCTCATGGATAAGATAACAGAACTTAGAGAGAAGGTAGAGAAAGACCCGTCCTCGAAGCTTTTCGTCCCGCTTGCCGAGGAATACCGCAAGGCCGGCATGCTCGACGAGGCCGTCAAGGTTCTTAAGGATGGGCTCGGTCGCCAGCCCAAGCATACGAGCGCCCGGGTCGCCCTGGGGAAAATTTACCTCGAACAGGGATTGCTCGACGAAGCCAGGGCTGAGTTCGAGGCCGTGGTTAGCTCCATCCCCGACAACCTCTTCGCCCGGAGAAAGCTCGCCGACATCCTGAAGCAGAAGGGCGAGACCCTGGCCGCCATCGAGCAGTACAGGAGGGTGCTTAAGCTCAATCCTATGGACGAAGAAGCGCAGAATATCCTCGAGGACCTCTCGAAGCCTCCCGCTCCGGAGAAGGAGGTCGCCGAGCCCGCCCAGGAGGCGGCGGAGGAGGAGCTGTCGCCCGAGGACGAGGAGTTTCTGCTTTCCCTTGCCCGGGGCGAGGGCCTTGAGGCCGAGGAGTGGCCTGAGCACGAGGGCGAGGCGCTGACCCCCTTGACGATGGTGGAGGAAGGCGAAGAACTCACTTTTGCCGGGGAAGAGAAAGAGGAAGAGACCCTGGAGGCCGCCGCGGAGGAGGCAGCTCCGGTAGAGGAGGTTATCGAGGAGACAGAGGCCGCCGAGGTGGAGGCCGAGGCGGAATACCTCGATGCCGTGGAGGCTGAGGCGGTGGAGGAAGAGACCCTGGAGGCCGCCTGGGAGGAGGCAGCTCCGGTAGAGGAAGTTCTCGAGGAGACGGAGGCCGCAGAGGTGGAGGCCGAGACGGAATACCTCGATGAGGAATTCGAGGAGCTTTCTCCGGTCGGCGAGGCCCTCAAGGCGCCCTCGGAGGAGCAGAAGGCGCAGGAGCACGTCCGCAACGAGGAGTACGCCGAGGCCATAGAAGTGTACGAGGGCATTCTCAAGGGGGACCCGGACAACAAGGTGGCTCTGCAGGGGCTCCATGAACTTCAGTCACTACTGAAACTCCTGGGTAGAGACAAGGACATAACCGCGGCCAGGCTCGAGAAATTCCTGGACGGTATAATGAAGAGGAAAAATGAATTTTTCGGAAACGCTTAGCGGCATCGTCAACCGCGTTGAGGGCGCCGTCTCGGCCATGATAATCGGCACCGACGGCATGCCCGTCGAGGAGTACGACCGCGAGAAGGTCATAGATCTCACCGCCCTGGGAGCCGAGACGTCGCAGATGATGAGGGACATCAAATTCGCCGCCGAAAACCTCGGCCTCGGCGAGGCAAAGGAGTTTTCGATAATCTCCGACCTCTGTGGAATAATCATGCGCAAGATCAACGACGAGTACTACCTCGCGCTGGTGATAAGGCCCGAGGGAAACTACGGCAAGGGCAGGTACGTCCTAAGAAGCGCAGTCGCCAGGCTCGAGAAAGACTTTTAACCGGGAACTTCCCCTATGGCCGCTAAAACTCTCGGAGGCGTCATTGCAAGACTCGTCGCCTTGCTGCTCATGGTCCTGGCCCTTGGGGCCTGCGCGGTGAATCCAGTCACCGGGCGCACGGAGCTGATGCTGGTCTCCGAGGCCCAGGAGATCGAACTCGGCCGCGAGGCGGCTCCTTCCATGAAGTGGTCCTTCGACGGCGAATACCGCGACCCGGAGCTCGAGGCGTATCTCGACGCCATAGTGAAGACCCTCTGGGCGAACTCCGAGCGCCCGCAGCTGCCCCTTGATTTCTATGTCCAGAACACCTCCGTGCCCAACGCCTTCGCCCTTCCGGGACACCTTGCCATTACGAGGGGGCTCCTGGCGGAGCTTGAGAACGAGGCCCAGTTTGTCGCCATCATGGGGCACGAGACCGGCCACGTCATGGCCCGGCACACGGCCCAGCGGCTCTCGCAGGCCACTCTCATGCAACTGGGGCTGGCCGCGGGTGGCGCTGCCCTGGGTGGCTCAGGCGGGGACCTGTTCACCCAGGCCGGGGGGATAGGGGGCAGCCTTGTTCTCCTCAAGTTCGGACGCGACCAGGAGCTCCAGGCCGACAGCCTTGGCGTGCGCTACATGGCGGAACTGGGCTACGACCCCTACGAGGCCCTGAGGGCGCACGAGAGGCTCCAGGCTGCAGTGGAGGGGTACATGAGGCGGACCGGCACGGAGAGGAAGGACTCGGTCCTGGGGGCGCTCCTTTCCACCCATCCGAGGGAGGAGGTCAGGCTCGAGGAGATCCGCGCCATGATAAACACTCTCCCACCCTACACCTTGGAAGGGGACGGCGAGCACAGGGAAATCTTCCTCCGGATGACCAAGCGTCTTCGAGAGATAAACAAAAACTACTTCCCCTACGACAGGGCGAGGAAGCTCTACGGCGACGATAAGCTCGCGGAGGCCGAGCGCGCCCTCCAGGAGGCAATCGCCGGCAACCCCGAGCAGGCCCCGTTCTACAATCTCTACGGCCTCATAAGGCTCAAGGAAGAACGCTACGCCGAGGCGGCGCGTCAGTTCGACATGGCCCTTTCCTACGACCCGGGTTTTCAGCCCGCCATCTTCGGCAGCGGCGCTGCTAGCTATCTCCGGGGCGACTATCGGCGCGCCCTCGGCGATTTCGAGGACAGCCTCAGGCTCTACCCCGGCCACTTGGGCTCCAAGCTCGGCGCCGGGGCTAGCAACTTCCAACTCCAGCGATACGGCGAGGCGATACCCTACCTGAGGGACGTGGCGGCCGCCGCGCCCGGGCACCCGGAGGTGCACGGCATGCTCGGCGTCTGCTACGAGGCTGTGGGCGATATCCGCTCGGCCTATAACGAATACGCCGCCCAGGTCAAGGTCGCCCCGGATAACGATTTCGGGCGCCACGCCCAGCAGAGGCTTCTCGTCATCGCCCCGATACTCGAGCTCCCGGCCAGGTAGGGGAGGGAGTTTAGCGTCATTTTTCCTACTGCATCCGATGGAGAAACCCGAAACGAGAGCAAGTCGTAATGGGCAAATTCACGGGGCAGAGCAAAAGGTGGTGCTATGGTTTTCATCTATCCTTGGCCTCGTCAGTGCCGTCCCCGCCTTGATTTTTCGCTCTTTTGGGCATAAAATTCCCTATAGTAAAGGGAGGTACGGATATGGCACAGGTGAAGATAATGATAGAGGGTATGAGCTGCATGCACTGCGTGGGACGGGTGAAGAAGTTCATCGACGAGCTCGACGGCGTCACGGAGAGCGACGTGC
>JARRNG010000006.1:0-27327 GCA_037385265.1 Nitrospirota bacterium | reverse complement strand
AACTTCCACGTCCATGACGCCGTCACCGTAGTCAAAAGGGACCGCTTCAGAAGGGGCGACTTCACCCACGTGAAGGCCGACCGGGACCGCTTCCTCAAGGACAGGGACTGGAAGGTCCAGGGTCCGCCGGACATAAAGCCCGAAAGGCACCGCGCCCCCGGCGTAAAGTCCGACAGGCCGGCGCTCGAGAGGGCGGATGGAAGGCGCGTCCCCTCGGTCTCGAAGGAGCCCTTCGAGCTTGGGCGCGGCCGGGAGAGGCCCGACGTCCGGGCCGATAGGCCGAAGCCCCCCGAAAGGGAGATCGGAAGGAAGTCCGCCGCCCCCCGCGACGACGACAGGTTCGCCCGCACTCCTGCGAGGCCCGGGACCTCAGGGATGGCCTCGCGCGGGCAGTCTCCGCCCAGGCCTGAGGCCGGGGCAAAGAGGCCGGAGGGTGCGAGGGAGCTGCTCGCCCCCCCGGGACGCCTCCAGAGGGAAGAGCGTGGACGAGAAGCGGTCCGCGGCAGGCCCGGCGCTGAAAGGCTTAATTCTGCCAGGGAGCTCGAGGCCTCAAGGGGGGTCGATGCCCCCGGAAAGGGACTCGGGAGAACCGAACCCCGGAGCATCGGGCGGGATATCCCCCGGCGCGAGACCGGAAGGGAGGCCAAGGCCGTGGCAAGGCCTGAGGCAAGAGACCTGAAGAGCTACCCGCCGGACAGAGGAATCGACTCCGGCAGGAGGGCCGTCCGTCCGCCCTCGGCAAGGTCCGAGGCCCCGTCCGCGAGGTCTGCGCCTCCCTCGGCGAGGTCCGGGGCCCCATCGCTGGGGAGGGGCTCTCAGGGAGCCGCGGCTCGCGGGAAGCAGGTCGAGAAACCGAAGGCTGAGCGCCGGGAAGCCCCCAGGGGGCCTGGGAAGTCCTACGGGAGGGACGTCGAGAAGTCGCTTCCCGGAGGGGCGCCCGGGGCGCAGAAGGGAAAGGATGGAGGCCCCCCGGCAAAGGGCCGGGGATGGTTCGGGCTCTGGTAGTCCTCCCCGGTCGGCGCGGGCGGCGCGACGTCCGCGCCCGCGGGGAGGAGCGATGTCGTCAGTCTTCCTCTTCCGTCTCCCCTGAGACCTGGAAGCGGCGCATGAAGCGGCGGTCTATGAAGCCCTTGATGCGGAAGGCGAGCCTCCCGTTAAAGATGACAGGGCCCTTCCAGAGGACGCCCCGTTCCCCTCCGAGGTTGAAGGCCAGGAGGTAGCCGCCCCCGGGGTCGAAACTCATGAGGGGCCGCCCCTCCAGGGCGGCCCTCAGGTTATGAAAGAGCACCGGGTTTTCCCTCACGGCGTAGACCCCCACCTTGGCAAGCCCCTCGCCCTCGAGGCTTATGCAGTCTCCCCCGCCGAATATCTCGGGGTGGGCCGCGCACTGGAGGTAATGGTTTACCAGGAGCCCGCCGTCGTCGCCCACCGGAAGGCCCGAGTCCCGGAAGAGTCCGGGGGGCCTCACCCCCAGGGCCAGAAGGACTAGCCCCGCCCCGAGGCGCGAGCCGTCGGAGAGCCGGACCCCTCCCTCCTCAACCGCGACGACCCGCTTGCCCTGGCTTATGCGGACCCCCCTGCGGCTGAGTCCCTTCCAAATCAAGCTCCGCACCCGGCCTGGATAGCCCTCCATGAGCTCGCCCCCTGTGACCAGGGTCACCGAGCCCAGGCGCGCGGCCCTGCGGATGAGCTCGGCCAGGTTCGCCGCCACCTCCGCCCCCGCCGGCCCTCCCCCGGCCACCACGGCGTCGAGGGGGCAGGACTCCGCGAGCACCTCCCTACGGGCCCTAAGAAGGTTTACTATGGGCTTTACGGTATAGACGGGCCCCGAGACGTCGAGGCTTTCCGTGGGGACGCTGCTCCCGATGCTGAAGGAGGCCACGTCGTAGTCCAGGGTCTTGCCCGAGGCCAGCGAGAGCCTCCTTCCAACGGGGTCTACGCCCACCACCCTGTCTTTAAGGAACTCGCCGCCCCTCTCCCGCGTCATGCGCTCTATGTTGAACCTTGTTTCCCGAGGCCGGTAGGCGCCGCCGAGCATGCCTGGGCCCATGCCGGAGTAGTACTGGTAGGGCTCCGGGCTTACGACGGTGGCGCCGTGCCCTCCCCCGGTGAAGGCGCGGAGTTCCCTGAGGGAGGTCAGGTGGGCGTGTCCGCCCCCCACGAGTACGAGGTGCTTGCCCATGCTTAGAAATCATATCACGCCAGTGCGGCGGGGGCTAAGGGCGGGAGGCGCGAGGACCGAAGCGGCGGGGGCTGGTTACCCGGCCTCTTATTGCCTGATCTTGAGCACCTGCCCCACGTAGAGCGTGGTGGTGTCGAGGCCGTTCATCTTCTTGAGGGTTTTCGTGTTGGTGTCGAAGCGGCGGGCTATGAGCCAGAGCGAGTCGCCCTTCCTGACGCGGTATTTCCCGCCGGGCATCAGGCTGGCCTTGCTGTAGGCCCTGGCCGAGCCCCTCACGGGTATCTTGAGGGTCTGGCCCGCCCGTATCCAGTGCTTGCTCCTCAGGCGGTTGGCCAGGGCTATGGAGCTGACGCTCGTGCCGTACCTGGCGGCGATGGTCGATAGCGACTCGCCCCGCCTTACGCGGTGATAGACGTACTCCGTCTTGGGGGGAGTCCACTTCGGGATCTCGTCGAGCTTGGACTCGATCTCTCCGCCCATGCCGTGGGGCACCCTGAGCACGAAGGGCCCGTCGGGGGTCACCTGCCTCCTCAGGGAGGGGTTAAGCTCAACGAGGTCGTCCTCGTCCGCACCGAGCTTTGCGGCCATGTCCTTGAGCCGCATCTGCTTGTTCACCTCGACGGTGTCGGCCAGCATCGGCTGCTGGGGCTCGTCGAGATCCATGTCGTATTTTTCCGGGTCCTTCAGTATGTGGAGCACCGCCAGGAACCTCGGCACGTAGCGCGCCGTCTCGCGGGGCAGCCTCTCGTAGAGGTCCCAGAAGTTGTCCAGGTAGTTGATGCTCTGCTTGCGGATGACCCTCAGGACCGTGCCCTCGCCGCAGTTGTAGGCGGCGAGCACCGTGGTCCAGTCGCCGAAGATCTTATGGAGCTCCTCCAGGTAGGCTATCGCCGCGGCGGTGGACTTCTCCGGGTCGAGCCTCTCGTCCACCCAGGTGTCCCTGGAGAGGCCGAACTTGTAGCCCGTAGAGGGGATGAACTGCCAGAGCCCCAGGGCCCGCGCCCTCGAAAGGGCCCTCACCTTGAAGCCGCTCTCGATGAGGGGCAGCCACGAAAGCTCCTCCGGCGCGCCGGCCTCCCTGAGGGCGTTGACCATCATGTCGCGGTACTTGCCGCTTCGGCGGTAGGAGTCGAGGAAGAATTCCTTCTCCGGCCCGGTGAGCCTCTTGATCTCGGCCTCCACGTGCTCGTTCATCGTGAGGGGGATGGCCTCGTGATTGCCGCTTACGGCGGTGTAGCGGGAGGCGTAGACCTCCAGTATGCGCTTCGATATCATGAACCTCAGGTCGTCCTTCTGCTGGATGAGCTCGGGGGAGTCGTCCGTCTCCACCTGGAGGATGAGGTCGTAGGAATCGTCCAGGGCCTCTACGGCGCCCTCGATGTTGCCCTCGCTCCAGAGCTGCTGCGATGCCTCGTAACGCGCCAGGGCGGAGTCCATGAGGCCCTGCCCGTCGGGGGCGCTCTCCTCAGCTTCGTCCAGCACGGCCTCGGGGTCGGAGCTTTCGCTTACGACCGGAGACTTCCGGGCCTGCGGCTTAGCGGCGGCGGGGGCATCCTCCTCGGCGGCTTCCGCATCTTTCAGGGGATCCTCCTGCGAGGCAGAGCGGTGCGCCTCCATCTCGCGGGACGGCTTGGCCTTGGCTGTTGCCTCTTCCGCTTCGGTCGGTTTATCGAGGGCCGCCTCCCTGGGGGCGGGCCCCTCGGGCATTATGCCGTCATGCGAGGCCGAGTCCTTGGTGAAGGCGCAGGACGATGCTGTCAGGATCAGAATGGCTGCAAGGATAAGAATGATTGCCGAATGTCTCATAAATGTCCTCGTTCAACACTGCAAATTTTATTCCCGGAGCCGGGGAAAAAGCCCGCCAAGGCGGACGGAATAGAAAAAGCTAACTCTCATGGCACCTTAGAGTAAAGAGCCTTATCGACATGGTTTCAATTATACCTTAACGGCCCGCGACTTTTAAAGCTATAACGCCCGCGAAATGTCGGTAATTTGGCAGCAGGGTGACAAAAAAAGACACAACGGTGCCGTGGAGCGCGCGGGCTTGCTGTTTGCCTCCGAAGGCGGGGGGGCCTAAGGCTCCGGCATCAGGACCAGGTCGAAGCTCGCCCCCTTCGAGCCCTTTTCGGGATAGTGCTGGGTAATCAGCGTCCGGTAGCCTTTGGCCGACACGCGGATATGTATGTGGGGAGGGCGGCCGTAGTAGCCTGGGGGAAAGTTGCTTTCGAAGCGGTAGGAGCCCGAGCCGCCGGAAAAGACCGTGGCGCGGTGCTCGTCGTCGTAACTTCCCCCCGGGCCCACGAGCCAGAACTCGATTCTTGCCCCCTCGATGGGGGAGCAGTCTTCTGAGGAGAGGACCCTGCCCGTGAGAACGTAGCCTTCGCCCACCTTCGAGCGCTCCGGCGCCCCGGCCTTGTAGAAGGGCCCCAGCATGTCGGGAGTCGTGGGCTCGCAGCGCTGGGCGCGGGCGCTCCCGCCCCAGGAGGCGGCAAGCGAAAAAGCGACGAGCGCGACGGCGGCGACTACGTACCTCATGGCCTTAATTGCCCTTTCCCTCTATTTGGACTCCGTCTTCCCGGTGAAAGAATGCCCTGCTCCATGTGGACAATGCTATCACTTGAGGGGCGGCTGTCAAGCGGCCGTTCACAACATTTTCATCATTTTTTCAAGGGTTCTTCAAAATCGTGCGTTAATCTAAAAGCCATGGAAAGGCTTGGCGCGGCATTGACAGAGAGGGCAGATGAGGGGAGGACCACGGTCCTGGCGCCGGGCCGCGACACGGCCCTCGACCCGGACACCCTCGACTACTCCTATATAGACCCGCCGCTCAGGTCCCTTGTGAGGGCGATTAACGAACCCTCCTGGGCCATGACCCTTGGCTGCTGTGCCGGAAGGGCCTGGCACGATGCCGGCAATTTCTATATCCTCGTCGCCGTCCGGGGCATCGAGGGCTTAAGAAGGTTCTCGATGTGGTTGTCCCTCGCCCGCAAGGCGGGCTGGGAGGAGTGCATAGACAACCCCTCCGTGTCGGCCTACGCGCTACCCGACGCCGAGCTTGTAAACTCCGCCGAAGTAATGCCTGACGGCGACTGGGTCATTCTCGACCTGCGCTTCCACCTGGGCGGCGCGCAGCCCGGCAGGGCCCAGACGGCCGCGGGCATCCGGGCCCTGAAGCTCGGGTGGGAAGCCCTGAGAAGGGGGAATTCGTAAGACGGGAATCGCGAAAAAAGCCCTCTGGGTAATACGGACCCTTCGAGCCCCCGTCGGCGCTGCCAACGTCGTCCGGGCCTACTCCACGACCCAGACGGCGCAGTTCTTCCCGGCGTGCACCACCTGCTTCGAGGTGCTTCCGAAGATGAACTCCTCCTGCTTCGAGATGCCCCTCCTGCCCGTCACCACGGTGCAGCACTTGAGCCTCTTCTGGGCCTCCATGATGCACTGGGCCACGCTGGGCGTGCGGCAGAGCTCCACCACGGTGTGCACCTTGTCCTCCTCGAAGCCCGACTGGACGAGTATCTGGCCGTAGCGCTCGAGGAAGCCCTCGGCCTCGGCACGCTTCTGGCGGACCCAGGCCCCGCGCTCGGCGTCGCTTTCGAAGTAGTCGGCCGGCGGCTCGGGTATGACGTTCAGGAGCGTGATGCGGAACCTCGGCACGCCGCCCAGGAAGTCCCCGACGTAGGAGACGGCGCGCCGGGCGATGTCGGAGTCGTCCACGGCCAAGAGGATGTGGCGTTCGTCGTTCAAAGCCTCGCCTTTCATCTTCGGTCCCCCTTTATACGGTTTGATGGAGTTTGTCCCTCGTCTCCTTCAGGTCCGAAAGCATCTCCCCCGCCGAGGCGTAGAAGGCCCGCGCCCCGCTGGAGAAGTGCATGAGCACCCGGTTCAGGCCCTTGGGCACGTAGGGCCAGACCTTCCGGAGGTTGACCACCCTGTTTGTGAAGACGATGTTCAGGTCGTCGGCCGTCAGGCGGCCGTAGGCTGCGGGGTCTCGCTCCCGCAGCTCCTGCACCGTGGCGTCGCCCCCCGCCGCCAGGAAGACGAGCACGTTTCCCAGGCCCGAGAGGTCGTAGCCGAACATGTTGTAGGGATGCATGTAGTTGAAGTCGAAGTCTATCCAGCGCCCCTTGCCGGTGGCGCTGTCGCGTATGATGTGGTCCCGGCGGATGTCGCCGTGCTTCTGGCCCCGCCCATGGAGGAAGCGGATGGCGTCCACGAGCTCTACGTAGTCGTCCAGGAGGCGGGGGAAGTGGTTATGGAAGTAGTCCTCGTGCCCCTCGCCGAGCTTCGGCACCTCCGAGGCGAAGGAGCGGCCCTTGATGTGGTCGATGATGCGCAAGACGTTTCCGGCCGAGTCGTACTCCCAGAAGCCCTGCATGAAGTTCGGGTGCCCGCGCACTATCTCGAGCACCGTGGCCTCCTTCCGGGGGCTGCGCCTGCACTCAAAGGACAGGTCGCCCACCTTGGTGTGGAACGTCTCGTGGAAGACCATCTTTATCACCTTGGCGGAGCCGTCCCGGAGGTCCACGGCGCGGCGCACCCAGAACTTGGGCTGCTCGTCTATTCCGAAGCGCCCCTCGCGCTCGTAGTTGCGTATGAGGTAGGGCCGGCCCCCGAGCATGAGCACGTCGTCGTAGTCGACCCTGAAGAAGTCCGTGGTGTCCGTCACCAACCTCACTCTGCGGGGCACGCGCTCGCGCCCCACGCGGAGGGCTATCATCTCCCGGAGCTCCTCCTCGCCGGGCGGGGCCGAACGCTCCTGGGGGGACTCCAACCCGCCTTCCTTCGCCATAATTATAACTTTAGGCCATTTAAGACCCCGGCGCAAGCGGGGCCCGGCGCGGTTCTCCCGCTGAAATGGTAAAATCCCCGAAAGGCCAGCGGCCTTAAGCAAGGGGGGAGACATATGGCCTTCCGCATTGGGAGAGAGCGCTTCGAGGCCCTGGCCCTGGAGGCCCTGGAGGGGCTTCCGGAGGAGTTCAGGCGGCTCATGGGGAACGTCTCCGTGGTGGTGGAGGACTACCCCTCGAAAGAGGACGCCCGAGAGACAGGCGTGCCCCGCGACGAGCTCCTGGGGCTCTTCGCGGGCGCGTCCTATGCCGGGCAGGACCCGTTCTTCGACCTCCCGCCCCCGCTACCGGACAGAGTGGTGCTTTACCAGAGGAACCTCGAGGCCATTTGCTCCTCGGAGGAGGAGCTCATAGAGGAGATCAGGCTCACCCTTCTCCACGAGGTGGGCCACTACTTCGGCCTCTCGGAGGAGGAGCTGGAAGAGTACGAGTGAGCCCCCCGAATCCGGGCTTCCGCCCCTGATTCGGGTTTTCCGCCAATCTGCTAAAATAGGGTCATGTCCCTCAGAAAAAAGATATTTTTCAGCTTTTTCATAAGCGCCTTCATCATCGGCGTGCTCGCTATCTTCGAATACGTGACCTTCATACAGGTGAAGGGCGAGATGAGGTCCCTGGAGGTGGCCGACACGGTGAGGAGCAAATCCCTCCAGCTAAGGAGGCACGAGAAGAATTTCCTGCTCTACGCCTCGAAGGACGAGCTGAACGCCATCTACGACTACCTCGGCCAACTCGAGGACATCACGGCAAACCCCGAGATAAAGGCGAAGAGCCCTGGGCTCCGGGCCGCGGTGGAGGAATACAGGGAAAGGTTCGACCACATCCTCGAGCTTCACGATGAAGTGAGGGCCGAATTCTCCCGGGCGAGGCCGTCCTTCGCCCCCTACGAGCGGTTCGCCTCGCTCGTGGAGGCCAACTTCCTCGACAAGCCGGGCTATGTGGCGTATTCTCTGGTCAAGGTGTTCGGACTGTCCCAGACCCACCCCCTCGTCCTGGAGCTGCAGGACCTCGACAGCGACATAGCGCTCCTCAGGGAAAACGGCGAGGACATCATAACCTCTTCGAAGGCGCTGGACGCCGTGGCTCGGTCCAGGGCCGAAAGGGGGATACACGTCTCTCAAATAGCCATAATCGCCGTGTTCCCGCTATTTCTGGTGATAGGGCTGGGGGCGCTCTTCTTCATAAGCAACGACCTCGTGAAGAGGCTCAAGACACTCACCGACTCGGTGGAGAAGACGGGCTCCAGGTACATGCCCTCCATGGCGATTCCCGAAAAGGACATGGAAAACAAGGACGAGGTCGACGTCCTCGTAAACAAGTTCAGCCGGATGGGCGAGCAGCTGGACCTCTGGGAGGAGGAGCTCAGGGCGAAGAACCGCGAGCTCCTGGAGTCGAAGAAGCTCGCGGCCATAGGCACCCTCGCCTCGGGCGTGGCCCACGAGCTCAACAACCCGCTTAACAACATCTTCCTCTCCGTGCAGATACTCAAGAAGCAGTTCGGCGAGGACACCCCGCCCCCCGTCAGGGAGATCGTGGAGGACGTCTACGGCCAGACCCTCAGGGTGAAGGGCATCGTGGGCGACCTGCTGGAGTTCGCGCGGGAGCGGGAGCCCACCTTCGAGGAGGTCGAGCTTAACAGTGTAATGAAGAGGGCCTACGAGCAGGTCGGGAAATCCACCGGCACGGAGGGCATAAGCTTCGCCCTCGACTCTCCTTCCCCGGCCGTCAGGCTCCGCGCCGACCCGGGCCTCCTCGAGCGGGTCTTCGTCAACCTCTTCAGCAACGCCGTGGCCGCGATTGAGGGGGCCGGGGAAATAGTCGCCAAGGTGGAGGAAGGCGAGGAGAGCGTGAAGGTGTGGGTTTCGGACACGGGGAAGGGGATGTCCGTGGAGGACAAGGAAAAGATATTCGACCCCTTCTTCACGAAGAAGGACAAGGGCACGGGCCTGGGCCTGGCCATCGTGATGAACATCGTCAAGAAGCACCGTGGTACGATAACGGTGGAGAGCGAGCCGGGAGTGGGAACGGCCTTCGAGATCACCCTCCCCAAGAACTGACATGGCATTCAGAATACTCATAGCCGAAGACGAGGAGATAACCAGGAAGCACATTAAGAGCACCCTTGCCGGCGAGGGCCTCGTCGTCGAGGCCGTGGGAAACGGCCTGGAGGCCTACCGGAAGGTCAAGTCCGACAACTACGACGTCCTCATAGCCGACATCAAGATGCCGGGCATGGACGGCCTAGAGCTCCTCTCGAAGGTCAAGGAGGAATCCCCCGAGACCGACGTGATCATCATCACGGGCTTCGGCAGCATCGGCTCCGCCGTGGAGGCGATGAAGGAGGGCGCAAGCGACTACATCCCCAAGCCTTTCGAACTGGACGAGCTCGTACTGAAGGTAAACAAGCTCAGGGACCAGAAGAGCCTCCGCAAGGAAAACATCGCCCTCAAGACTTACCTCGAAGGGCTCACGGACATATCCATAGTGGCCGAGAGCCGCAGCATGAAGCGGATTCTCAGCCTCATCCAGAGCATCCAGGACTCCGACTGCACGGTCTTTCTCACGGGCGAAAGCGGGGTAGGCAAGAACCTTCTGGCCAAGATAATCCACCACTCGAGCCCCCGAAGGGACAAGCTCCTTCTGTCGGTAAACTGCGCCACCTTCACCGAGGACCTCCTGGCAAGCGAGCTCTTCGGCCACGAAAAGGGCGCCTTCACCGGCGCGGCCGTCCAGAAGCGGGGCCTCGTGGAGGTGGCCGACGGCGGCACCCTGTACCTCGACGAGATAGCCGAGCTTTCGCCGAGCCTCCAGGCCAAGCTCCTCAAGGTCATAGAGGAGAAGGAGTTCTTCCGCGTGGGAGGCTTGAAGCCCATCAGGGTGGACGTCAGGTTCATCGCCGCCACGAACATGAACATAAAACAGGCCATCTCCGAGGGCACCTTCAGGCGCGACCTCTACTACCGGCTGAACGTGATGGAGATATACATACCTCCCCTCAGGGAGAGAAAGGAAGACATAGAGCCCCTGAGCAGGCACTTCCTGAAGAAGCACCTCCCCGATTACGGGAAGAGCATCAAGGGCTTCACCAAGGACGCCCTCGAAATCCTCAAGGGCTACAGCTTCCCGGGCAACGTCAGGGAGCTCGAAAACATCATCGAGCGGGCCGTAATCCTCGAAAAAGGCGCCTACATCACCCCGGATTCCCTGCCCAAGACCATCTCCATGTTCCAAATTGAAACTGTCGAGCCCGAAAGGGTCAAGCCCCTCGATGAGCTCAACAAGGAATACGCCAAGTCCGTCGTCGAGATGCTGGGCGGAAATAAAGCAGAAGCGGCAAGGCTTTTGGGCATCTCGAGGACGAGCCTCTGGCGCATGCTCAAGGAAGAGTAGCGTCCAGAGGCGTTCAATCCTGAAACGCAGAATCACCCCACCTCTTTTAATTCTCCTTTAAAATCAGCCAGTTTTACCTTGGCATGGCCTTTGCTCTTATCTCCGTGAAGGAGGAAAAAGGCATGGCAACAAAAGAGATACTGTACGCAGCTTACAAGGACGAGGATATCGACGAGAGTCTTTCCTACGCCATCTACCTTGCCGGGCAACTCGGGGCTGGTCTGAGGATACTTCTCCTGGACAGGCTCGGCCTGAGCGAGAAGCTCGACAACGTCATGGCGGCCATAACTTTCGCCGAGGCTGGCGAGCACGAGACCGCAAGGTCCTTCCTCTCGGACGACGGCAAGGTCGACGGAAACAGCCAGGACACGGCCGCGCTCCTTTCACACCTTATTAACAAGTGTGGAGAGGAGGGCGTGAAGGCGAACATCCACGCCGGCAACCCCGACAGCGTGGAGGCCATTAAGGACTTCCTGAAGCAGGGGAAGGTGGAGATGGTCGTCCTGAGCCCGGGCGTCACGAAGACCGGCGGCATCCTGAAGCGGCTCACAAAGATCTCCGCAAGCCCTGTCGTCACCATGGCCCGCTGAGGCCGGCCACGTAATTTTTTAAAAGACAATAAATCAAAGGAGGGTTTTGTTAGATGCATTTGTACCTGCCTGTTGCGCTCACAAGTATCAACATACTGCTGCCCATAGGGCTCGGCCTGGCGGTGGGGCTTCTTTCGGGCCTCTTCGGGGTGGGCGGGGGCTTCCTCATGACGCCCCTTCTCATAATGATGGGCATTCCCCCGACCGTGGCCGCCGCCACCGACTCAAACCAGATAGTCGCGGCATCCACCTCGGGCACCTACGCCCACTGGAGGCTGGGCAACGTGGACTTCAAGATGGGGGTCTACCTCCTCATCGGCGGGTTCGCCGGCGGCCTCCTGGGGGTGCAGGCCATAAAGATCCTCAGGATGATGGGCAACGCCGACTTCGTGATCAAGCTCACCTACGTGCTGATGCTCGGCGGGGTTGGCTCCTACATGTTCATGGAGAGCCTCTCGGCCATCAGAAGGGCGAAGCATCCGGCCAAGGAAGCCCCTTCTTCGAAGAGCTCCTCCCTCCAGAGGTTCCTGGGCTCGCTGCCCCTTCAGACCAGGTTCGAGAAATCCGGCGTGACCCATTCGGCCCTCGTCCCGGTGGTGCTGGGCGCTTTCGTGGGAGTCCTGGCGGCCCTCATGGGGGTCGGCGGCGGATTCCTCATGGTGCCGGTCATGGTCTATCTCCTGCGCATGCCCATGCACGTCGTCGTTGGGACGAGCCTCTTCCAGATACTTTTTACCTGCATAGAGGTGACCTTCCTACAGTCCTACACGAACCACACGGTGGACTTCACGCTGGCCGTACTCCTTCTCGTCGGCTCCACCATAGGGGCGCAGGTGGGCACGATCTTCGGGAAGAACCTCAAGGGCGAGCAGCTCAAGATAATGCTGGCGCTGATAGTGCTCGTGGTCACGGTGAAGATAGTTCTCGACCTTACCCTGACCCCCGAGCTTCTGCTCGCTCCCGCGGGAGGTCACTAATGAGAAACAGATTCGCGCTCATTATGCTGGCTCTTATGATTGCCCTTGGCCTGATGGCCTCGTATCCCGGCCAGGCCTCCGCGACCCTGACGGTGGACGCTAACCACAACCACATCGACGTGGACTATAACTATAACGGGAGCGAGGTGGGCGTAAGCGGGATGTCCGACCCCGGGGTGGACCTGGTGCTTACCATCGCATCCGAGGACGCGCACCAGAAGCTCAAGGAGAAGAACAAGGTGGCCGGCGTGCTCTGGATGAACACGGGGGACGTCAACATCGAGCACGTCCCGAACGTCTACTACCTGCGCAGCACCGGGGATCCGAAGGAAATGCTCACCACCGGCGAGCTCGCGGCGGACGGCATAGGCTACGGGGCCCTGTTCGAGAGGGCCAAGATAGAATCCTCGGAAGGCGATATCGACAGAGAGACCGCCTTCGCCGAATTCGTCAAGTACAAGGAGGCGAACCGCCTTTACTCGGTTTCGGACGGCGGGATCGAGCTCTCCCGGAAGGGCGAGACCCAAGACTACCGCGTCCCCATCGATTGGCCTTACCAGATACCTCCCGGCGACTACCAGGTGACGGTCCGCGCGGTCAGGGACGGCGCGGTGGTGGAAAGGGCCACGACGAACGTGGTCGTCGAAAGAGCGGGGGTCGTAAAGAGGCTCGCGAACATGGCGCAGCATAACGGCGCCCTCTACGGGGCCGTGGCCATAGTCATCGCCCTCATCGCGGGATTCGGAGTGGGACTAATATTCGGAAAAGGCGGAGGTGCTCACTAACATGATCTATAAAAATATAATAGTCGGCCTGGACAGCTCCGAATACAGCGAGGCGGCCCTCGTAGAGGTCGCAAGCTGGGCGAAGGAAAACGGAGGCCACCTGAGCCTCGTGCATTCGGTCTACTTCGACTCCGAGGAGTTCGCCATCTCTCCGAGCTCCATCGACAAGCGGGTGGAAAGCGGCATGGAGCTGTGCTCGAGGGTGAGGGACAGCTTCGCCTCCGAATTCGGCGTGGACATGGAATGCATAGTCAGGCAGGGCGAGGCCCACGACGTAATCGTCGAGGCGGCCGAGGACAAAAAGGCGGACCTCATCGCCATGGGGACCCACGGCAGAAGGGGGCTCCGCAGGATGATAATGGGGAGCGTCACCTCGGGCGTGATACTCGATTCCCCCTGCGACGTCCTCGTCGTCAAGAAGGCCCACATACCGAAAAAGGGCAGGTACGGCTCGATACTGGTGCCCTACGACGGTTCGGAACTTAGCAACAAGGCCCTGAACAGGGCCGTCGAACTCAAGAAAGAAGACCCCGACGCCATGGTGACTCTCCTATACGTGATCCCCAGGTACGAGGAGATGCTTGGCTTTTTCAAGACGAACTCCATAATGGAGAAACTCTACGAGGAGGCAAGGAAGATAGTCCTCGAAGGCCTGGGCATCGCGCAGAAGAGCGGCATATTGGCGAGCACCATAGTCGAAGAGGGCCACCCCTCCGACAAGGTCATAGAGATCGCCAACGGTCTGGGGATCGACCTGATAGTCATGGGAAGCCACGGCTGGAGGGGATTCAATAAGGCACTGCTTGGAAGCACGGCCGAGCGGGTGATAACCCACTCGACGGTGCCGGTGCTGATAGCGAGGTGAGAACAATGAAAGGATGCCGTAAGATATTGATCGCAGTGAATGGCTCCATGGAGGTGCTGGAAAAGGGCCTCGAACTTTCGGACGATGAAAAATGCTGGATCACCGTCCTGAAGGTCATCCCGCCCTACGAAGGGGAGCTCGACCTCACGGGCGTCAGGAACCTCAGAGACGTCCTGACCTCGAACGAACGGGAGAAGCTCGATTCTATAAATGGCGCCCTCACGGAAAACGGCGCCTTCGCGAAGGTGCGCGTCGAGGAGGGCGACATCACCGAGACCATCAACAGGGTGGCCGCCGAGGAGAGGTGCGACCTCGTGGTGCTGGGCAAGAAAAAGAGAAGGGGGTTCCTGAGCCGCATCTTCGGCGACGGCATTGTGGAGAAAGTCTCGGGCAGCGCCCCCTGCCCCATACTGGTGGTCGATACATAGAAATCCCGGGCGGCCGGTACGATGCCGTCACGGGGGGCAGATATTTCGCCCCTGATATCTCAGGGCCCGCAGGATGATGAGTCAATCCCTTTCGGGGGCCCCCAGCCCATCGGGCGGGGCCCCCGGTCCCTAACAAGGCCGCCGAAAGGCACTCGCCGCGGGCGGATATCACCGGCGGGCAGACTCTCCCCCGGCACTTCAAAATTTAGCGCCGCCTTCCCGAAGGAGCGGGAAGCCTCTATCAGGGGGCCTTCCGGACCTCCTTGTTTTCCTCTTCGGCCATCAGGACGTTCATTTTCCTGTAGCTCAACAGACCCCTTATGATTGAGAATGCGCTCAGCGGCAGGAACACCCACCCTATGGCGGCTATCACCACGGAATCGAAGAACCTGATAAAAGACAGTCCGGCGGCCAGGAAGGCAAGGGAGGTCCTGACATAGGAGAGCAGCGTCCTCTCGTTTGCCAGCACCGTGCGGTTTTCGGCCAGCCGGTCCCGGAGGATGAGCTGGCCTTTGGTCGTCTCCTGGTTATTCTTTTCATTCATCGCAAAGAGCCCCTCCTTCGGGACATGATTCCCTCGCGCTCGAGGAGGCGGAATAATCGCACCTTCAGTAAGTCCGTTATCACGAAGGCCGCCGCGGCGTATCCCCATACAAACAGAGCCAGCCTCCATCCAATGGGGGTGACGAAGAGGCCGTAGACGACGATGAGCGTCGCCGCCGCCTGCGTAAGCGTGGTGGCCAAGAGCAGAGCCGTGCCGGGCCTGATGGACCAGAAGGGACGGCGGGTGCGGGCGACATAGACGGTCATGTGTCCGGCCACGGAGAGCTTGAGGAAAATAAACGACTGGAGCATGTCTCTGCTCAGGAAGAGCTCGTGCTTGCCGATATAGAGGAGGCCGAAGGAGATGATGACGCCTATCAACCCGAGGAAGGTCGCCATGCCGAGCACGACCCGGAAATTCCATCTATCCGGCTTATCGGAGTACACTACGTTGTCGTATGCGATTGACATGATTGGAGCGTCGTTAAGAAGCGCCAGCAGAACCACCATGAGGGCCGTTATCGGGTAGAATTTGAATACGAGGATCGAGAGCGTGATGAACAGCACCATGCGGATGGTTTCCGCCATGCGGTAGATGGTGTAGTTGTTCATGCGCTGGAATATCTTCCTGCTCTCCTTGATGGCGTCCACGATCACCGAGAGCCCGGGCTTGGTGAAGACTATGTCGGCGGCGGATTTGGCGGCGTCCGTGGCGCCGGCGACCGCGATGCCAGCGTCGGCCTTTTTCAAGGCTGGCGCGTCGTTCACCCCGTCGCCCGTCATGCCCACTATATGCCCTCCCGCCTGGAGTAACTCGACGATATGGTATTTATGTTCGGGGAAGACTTGCGCGAACCCGTCCGCTTCTTCCACTGCGCGGCGGGCTTCGCGGTCGGGCTTGTCAAGGAAGCACTCAGGCAACTGGATGTTGGTCTTCAGATTCACCTGGCGCGCGATCTCGGCGGCGATGGCGATGTGGTCGCCCGTGACCATCTTGACCTCCACGCCCATGGACTGGGCCGTTTTGATTGTTTCGGCCGAGTCCTCGCGCGGGGCGTCGTAAAGGGCGATGAGGCCGACGTACCGCCACCGGCCCTCCCCGTCCGTCCTGGCAACGCCCAAGGCCCGGTGCCCCTTGAGGGCAAATTCATCCACGCGCTTCTTCACTTCCTCCTCCACTGCCCCCTTCTCCTTTAGCAGGGAGAGCACAGCCTGGGGGGCCCCCTTGGAGACCGTGAAGCGGGTTCCTCCGGCGTCCTCGATTTCCGCCTGAGTCCTTTTTGAGACGGGGTCAAAGGGGTGGAACGATAAGGTCTTGTACCCCGCCGCCTTTCCCGGGACGGCCTTGGCCGCTTTTTCCAGGATGGCCATGTCCAAGGGGTCCTGGTCTTCCTCCCTGGAAGAGAGGGTCGCATAGAGGAGCACGTCGGATTCTTGAAAGCCGGGGAAGGGCTTCACATCCACGACGGCCAGCTCGTTTTTCGTAATGGTGCCCGTCTTGTCCGAGCACAGTATGTTCATGCCGGCCATCTCTTCGATCGCCGTCATTTTGCTGACGATGGCCTCCTTCCTCGCCAGGGTTCCCGCGCCCACCGCCATCGTTATCGTGAGGATGGCGGGCAGAGCGGCCGGTATCGACGCCACCACCAGGACCATGGAGAACTTCAGGATCACCGGGATGCTCTCGTGGCGGAAAAGCCCTACCAGGAAGATAACCGCGACCAGCATTACCGCTATGGCTATGAGGTAGTCCCCGATGGTGAGGACTGCCTTCTGGAAATGGCTCTCCACCTTGGTCTCGGAGACCAGGCGCGCGGTCTTCCCGAAGTAGGTGTTCATCCCCGTGGTCACCACCAGGGCATCCATCTCGCCCTGCCGGGCGATTGAGCCGGAATAGGCAATATCGGATACGCGCTTCTCCACGGGGAGGGATTCCCCGGTCAGGGCGGATTCGTCCGCCAGGAGATAGTCCCCCTCAAGGAGCTTGACGTCCGCGGGCACGATGTCACCCAGGCGAACCCTGATGACGTCCCCCGGGACAAGCTCCCGCGAGGGGACTTCGCCCCACCTGCCGTCCCTCAGCACCCGCGCCGTCGGGGCGAGCTTCTTCTTCAGCATTTCTATCGCGTTGTCCGCCTTGTGCTCTTCCCAGAAGCCCACCACGGCATTCAGCGCGAGCAGCGTTGCGATTAGGCCGAAGTCCTCCCAGTGATGGATAACCGCGGACAGGACCGCGGCCGCCTCTATCAGCCAGGGGATGGGCCCCCAGAAGTAGCCCAGGAATTTCAGGAGGGGGTTCTTCTCTTTTTCGACTATTTCGTTATAGCCGAACTTCCCCCGCCGCTCCTCGACCTCAGCCCTGGAGAGTCCCTTCCTGCTTGAAGAGAGCCTCCCGAGAAGGTCATCGAGGGGGAGTTTTTCCGCCTCTCTGGTTTCGACGTTCGCCACTTCCATCCTATAACGTTAGATGCTATCACAGGAGCCGGGGTTTTGGAATCGGTTTCCGATAGCAGGCGTCATCCGAGCGAAGCGAGGCCCGGAGGGGACGGGAAACCGCAGTTTTCTGATGAGGACCCTGATGAATTTTAGGCCAATGCGGCCTCCAGGAACTGCCGCGGGTTCTTCCGGAGGGGGCCTACTCCCACTTGGCGGCTCTGTGGAGCCGGGGGCGCAGCGCTCTGCCTGTTGCGGCCCTGTAAAGGGCCTCGGCGGAAAATGACAGGCCCACCATGGCGGCAAGGACAAGGAGCTTGGCAGGAGAGACCGTCGCCGCCTGCCATATCAGGGCTGCAAGCGCCGCAAGGCATGCGATGGCCCCGGCAGCCGAAAGCCGGATGCTGCTTCGGGTCTTCCTGGCGAGAAGGGCGTTTGCGCCGTTTACCGCAGCGAAGATCATCAGGAACCCGGCGCTGCCCATGAGGGAGATGCTGGAGAGGTCAAAGAGGTTGGCGACCACCAGCGTGACGCCTGCCGTGAAGAGAAGCCCCTCCAGGGGACGCCTCCAGAGCTTCCTTTCCAGGAATTCCGGGAGCTCCCCGTCCTTGGCGATTATGTAGCTTATGCGCGCGGCGCCGTAGAGCGTGGCGTTGATGGCCGAGCCCGTCGAAAGAAGCGCGGCCACGGCTATGAGCGTAAAGCCGAAATGGCCCATGAACGGCCTTGCGCTTTCGGCGAGGGCATAGTCCCGGGCCGATATGATCTCCTTTACCGGCAGGGTGCCCACGGTGACGATGGACACGAGGATGTAGAGGGCGATGACGAAGCCTACGGAGGTGTAATAGGCGTAAGGGAGCGTCCTTTGCGGCTCTCTCACGTCGGCCGCGGAATTGGCGATGAGCTCGAAGCCCTCGTAGGCCAGGAATATCACCATGCCCCCCGCCATTACCTCCACGGCGCTGCTCCAGGCGGCGGGCTCAAGCCGCGCGGGCTCCACGCCCCATATCCCCATCCCGATGAAAAGAAGCAGGATTAGCACCTTGATCCCCACGACCACCTCTTCCGCATCGCCCACGATGCTGGCGCCGAGGGTGTTTAAGGAGGTGAACAGTAGCACCACGGCGCTTATCAGGACATGCTTCATGACGGGCTGCAGGGGGACGGGAAAGAACTGGGCGCCGTAGCTTCCGAAGGCGTATGCGTAAAGCGAGAGCATGACGATGTAACTGAGCAGCAGGAGGATGTTCAGCCCCCCGGTGACGATGCCCTGCCCGAAGGCCTGGTTCAGAAACTCCACAGTCCCGCCCTGGCTGGGAAAGGCTACCGAGAGCTTCGCGTAGGAGTACGCCGAGATGAGCGCTATGGAGCCCGCAACGGCAAAGGCGACAGGCGTTCCCCCGCGGGCAATCTGGACGGAGAGCCCCAGGACGGCGAATATCCCGCCGCCGACCATCCCGCCGACGCCTATGGCCACGACGGACCAGTAACCTATCTTCGATTCTTCCTTCAAGGCTTCCCTCAGGCCGCCGTTATTTTAACAGCTTCCCGAAGAGTGAGGTGAGGCTTTTCGGGTTCTCCGCCGCGGTCACTATGCAAGGTCTTGAAAGGTATCCGCCTGATTGTTAAAGGAAAAGTGGTGCCGAAGGCGGGATTCGAACCCGCATGGGTTTCCCCACACGGCCCTCAACCGTGCGTGTCTACCAGGTTCCACCACTTCGGCTAAGTTAGATATTACTATAAAAAATGCGGGCGGTTCAACCGCTCGGAAGCCCGCGGCCCCCGAATATCCGCTCCATGCCCCGGGCGAACTCCCGCGCCCCGCCCCGCGAGGGGTGCCTCACGTAGAGGGCCGGAAGCCCCAGCATCCCCAGGGCGGCCTCGGCCTTCCTGCCCACGGCGACGAGCGTGCGGGGGTCGAGCCTCTCGACGATGGCCGCCAGTATGGGGGCGCAGCCCTCAAGCTCCCCCCTCGTGGGCGTGCGTATCGAGAGGGGCTCGCCCCGCCTGTGGGGGTGGAAGGGCACGGAGTTTACGAGGAGGAACTCCCCCAGGCGCGGGAGCATGTCCCTCCAGAATATGACCCCCGATCTCTCCTGGTAGGGTGGCTCGTGGGTGCTCGACTTCCGGCCCCCGAAGGGGAAGGCCCCCTCCTCGAGCATCCGCTCGCCCGTGAAGGGGAGGCCCGAAAACCGGCAGCCCCAGGGCCCGGGGGCCTCGCCCACGACCAGGGCGCGGGGCCTGCGCCCGAAGCTCGCCAGGTAGCCCCTGAGGTTTTCGCGCCTTATCTCCTCGGCTCCCGGAAGGTCCAGGCCCTCCACGCGGTCTCGGTACTGGTTGAAGAGCACCTCCGTGGAGGGCACGGTGAAGACGTCTTTTCTGAAGACCTCCCAGATGTCCCTCAGGAGCATGGCTAGGGATACGTAATTTTTCCGAGCACGGCGGCCCTCGAGGCGCTCGTCACCCGCGGGAGGCTCGAGGGCCTGCCCCTCAGGGTCTCGTTGGCAAGGACGGCGAAGCTCAGGGCCTCCTTGGCCTCGGCCGGGATGCCCAGCTCGTCAATGAGCGTGACCTTTAGCGGCGAAAGCTCCTCCCGGAGAAGCGAGACGAGGTAGTCGTTCCGCGCCCCCCCGCCCGAGAGTATCACCTCTCCTATCTTGTGCTCGGGAAAGACGAAGCGCTCGTAGGCGTCCTTTATCGAGAGCGCCGTGAGGCGCGTGAGCGTGGCCACCAGGTCCTCGGGGCGGACCTGCGGGTAGTGTTTGAATATCTTTTGGAGCATCCCGCCTCCGAAGAGCTCGCGGCCCGTGGATTTTGGGGGCCTCTGCCTGAAGTAGCGGTGCCTCCGGAGCCTCCCGAGAAGGCCGGCGTCGGCTTTTCCCTTCCTCGCGGTCCTTCCGCCCCTGTCGAGGGGCTTCCCGAAGAGGGCCTTCATGGCCTCGTCCACGAGGCACATGCCGGGGCCGGTGTCGAAGGCAAAGACGCCCTCCAGGGCGGGGGTTACCACCGTTACGTTTGCGACGCCGCCTATGTTCTGCACGCAGCAAGTGGCCCTCCGCCTGAAGAGCACGTGGTCGGCGAAGGGGACGAGCGGCGCCCCGTGGCCGCCCAGGGCCATGTCGGCGGCGCGGAAGTCCGAGACCACTTTGATGCCCGTCCTCTGGGCGATTACGGCGGGCTCGCCTATCTGGAGCGTCGAGCCGGGCCTCCCGCCCCTGGGCGGGATGTGGTATATGGTCTGGCCGTGGCTTGCGATGGCCTCCACCGATGAGGGCTCGACCCCCGCCTCCCTCAGGCACTGGAGGGCGGCGCGGGCGAAGACCTCCCCCAGGGAGAAGTTCAGGCGGCAGACCTCCTCGGCGGTGCCCACGAAGGCGGAGCGGATGCTTTCCCTCAGGGATTTCGAATAGGGGGTCCGGGTGTGCCCCAGGAGCCCGGGCTTCCCGCCGGCGAAGCCCACGAGCGAGGCGTCCACCCCGTCGTGCGAGGTGCCCGACATGAGGCCCAGGACGAGGCGCTCCCTCATGAAATGAGCTGCTCGTTGACCGTGACGGGCACCTTCTTTCTCATCCCGTTCAGGAACGACTCGAGGGCCGACTCCCTCTTGGACTCAAGCAGGGTCTCGCGCAGGGACTTGTAAATTTCCTCGCCGCCCTCGAGCCCCTTGACGTCCGAGGGGGCAAGGGCTACGGGCTCCTCCACGAGGCGGCGCATCTTCTGAAGAAGGAGGTCCCGGCGTTTCAGGGTCTCGTACTGCGAGGCCGACATCCTGTAGATGTTCAGGGAGTTCCGGTAGACATCCTTGTTGAAGGCCCCGTCCCGCGTGAAGGCGGGGTCGTTGACTATCGCCTCCTCCAGCTCCTTGTCGCTCACCGTCATGCCTGCCTCGCGGGCCGCGATGAGAAGGAGCCTCTCCTGTATCATGGTCTTGAGCACCTGGTCCTTCAGGTCCATCGCCTCGGCGTCGAACTCCGAGCCGTCCACGTCCCTGTAGAGGGACGCGATCTCTTCGTTGGTCCTCCAGTACTCCTGCACGGTGATGGTCTCGTCCCCAATCTGGGCCAGCGGCAGGTTTTCGGAGTCTTTGCCCACTTTGCCGGTTCCCCAGAAGATGAAGCTCAGGATGACGATGACGAAAAGCGCGTAGAAGTACTTGGCGTGCTTGCGCATGTGTTTCAGCATCGGTATCTCTCCTCCAAGTAGTCTTCGAGTATTTTACCGTGGTCGAAGGCCATCTCGCCAGGCAGGGCCTCCCGTGGGAAGGCCCTGGCCGTCCTGGCGTCGTCTCCCCCGCGGGGGATGCCCCTTGCCCTGGCCACGAAGACCGTGCTCACGGTGTGCCCCCTTGGGTCCCGGCCGGGGTCGGAGTAGGTGTGGAATTGCCTGAGGCCCTCCACGTCGAGGCCCGTCTCTTCCCTGGCCTCCCTCGCCGCCGCCCCTTCGACGGTCTCGCCGTAGTCCACGAAGCCGCCGGGCAGGGCCCAGCCGTGGGGCGGGTTCTTCCTCTCCACCAGGACTATGCCCCCCTCGGTCTCGATTATTATGTCCACTGCCAGGCGGGGGCCCCTCACTGCTCGTCCGGGGACTTGAGGTCTATTTCCCTTTCAGGCTGGATGGTTGATACGGCGTGCTTGTAGATGAGCTGCTGGGAGGTCTCCTTGAGGAGTATGACGAAGTTGTCGAACCCCTTGATGACCCCCTTGAGCCTGACACCGTTTGTCAGATACATCAGCACCGGAACCCTTTCCTTCCTCAACTGGTTGAGGAAGGTGTCCTGAAGGTTTTGCGTCTTAGCGTTTTGCATGGCTTGCGCCCCCGGCTTTTCTTTTTACGATATAGGATTTCTCTAAATAAATCAAGGACAATCGCCAAGAGGCCCCCCGTCCGCCCCAGCGGCCCCGCCGGGAGGCTCCGCCCTATGGATTTCATAAGAAATTTTTATAATTTCCTGTTCATTTTCTCTTCTTAAATCATATATAATAGCTGGGTTGTAAACCATGGCTACCAAGCCATCGGGCTTAAGTGGGAGGGAGAAAAACACACAGAGGGGAGGTACGATGGTCAGGTATGTATTGATTCTGCTAACGGCCGGTTTGTTCTTGGCCTCTTTCTGGGTTCCAACGGCGGGAGCCTCGGCTTCCGAGTGCCTTATCTGTCATAGCGCGATGAGCGGAAAGATGGAGGGAAGGACCGGGGTCGTCGAAGTCCACGTGGACGCGGAGCGTTACGTGGAGTCGGTGCACGGGGTCCTGGACTGCACCTCCTGCCACATCGCCTTCGCCAGCGGCCCCCATTCGGCATCGGCCCCCGTTCCGGCGGGTCTTGCCGATTTGGCGGCGAAGCTGTCCGTGAAGGGGGCCTCCGACCCCGTCGCCCTGAGCGCCTGCTCGCAGTGCCATCCCAAGGTATTCGATGAGGTGGTGGAGAGCGTGCACGGCGAAAACATCTTCGTGAAGAAGCAGTCCGACGGGGCCTTCTGCCTTGACTGTCACGGTTCCCCGCACTACATATTTCCCAGGACCAACCCCAAGAGCGCGGTCAACTTCGTAAACGTGGTCAACACTTGCGGAAAGTGCCACTCCGACGAGGCCAAGATGGAGAAGTACGGCGTCCACGAGGACGTGGTGGAGATGTACAAGGCCAGCTTCCACGGCAAGAAGTACCTCCTGGGCCACAAGAAGGTCCCCGTCTGCGACGACTGCCACGGGGCTCACGGCATCGTGCAATGGAACGCCCCGGGCTCTCCCGTAATCGGCGAGGGCACGATAAAGACCTGCGGCAAGTGCCACGCCGGGGCAACGGCCAAGTTCGCCGCCGCGCCGGCCCACGCCCACGTGGGCAAGGACAACCCCATTCCTTACTACGCGGCAAAGGGCCTTACGGCGCTGGTCATAGGGACGTTCCTGTTCATCTTTTCCCACGTTCTCCTGGACCTGTTCGCCGAGACGAGGGAGCGCCTCAGGGGCAAGAAGAAGGGAGGGCACTGACATGGCAGACGCAAAGCCGAAGGAATTCGAGAGATTCAACCTGATTTTCAGGATCCAGCACATAATCCTGTTCACCACGTTTCTGCTCCTGGCCTTTTCGGGCTGGGCCCTTAAGTACCCGGAGGTGGAGTATTCCAGCTTCTGGGTGCGCATATGGGGCGGCGCCGAGATGGCGGGCCTCATACACAGGGTTGCCGGGGTGACGCTCCTGGCGGACTTCATCTGGCACATCCTCTACATGGTCTACTCCGTCGCCAAGGGGACGATACAGTTCCACCCCATGACCACCGTGGTGCCCATGCCCAACGACGCCACGGACTTCGTCCAGAACATCCTGTACTACCTGGGCCTCAGGGAGTCGCCCCCGCCCTTCAGGCGCTTCAGCTACCTGCAGAAGTTCGACTACTGGGCGGTCTTCTGGGGCATGGCGATCATAGGGACCTCGGGCTTCGTGCTGGCCTTCCCGGTGTTCTCGTCGGCGGCCTTCCCGAACTTCACGCTGGGCTGGATATGGCCCCTCATGCGCATTATGCACAGCGACGAGGCCCTGCTGGCCATAGTGTTCATCCTCTTCATCCACTTCTACAGCGAGCACCTCAAGCCCGGCAAGTTCCCCATGAGCTGGCTGTGGCTCACGGGGAAGATGTCCTTGGAGGAGATGAAGCACGAGCACCCGCTGGAGTACGAGTATCGTTTCGGCAAGGCGGATGAAAATGAGTGAGGCGGCCCGGGCCATAGTCCTCTCGGCGGTCTTCCTGGCCGCCCTGGGCGCGGCGGCCTTTTCCGCCCTGGCTGCGGAGGAGGCTCCGGAAGCCGAGGCCGTGGAGCCGAGGGCCGTGGTGCTTGAGACCCTTCCGTGCTTCAAGTGCCATTCCCTCGAAAAGTACCTCGCCACCACCGGCGGGGGCTTCTCGCACGAGCTCCACGCCATGCAGGGCCTTCACTGCAACCAGTGCCACATCGTCGGGGGGCACACGAGGCCCCGCCTGAGGGGCGAGGCCTGCGCCTCGTGCCACAACCTCTCGGTCTTCGTCTACGGAGGAGGGGGGATGGGCAAGGTCGCTTTCAACCACGACGCCCACGGCGCGATGTTCTCCTGCGACAAGTGCCACCCCGGGATCTTCCCCATGAAGCAGGGCGGCTCCAGGATGACCATGAACCCCATGTACCAGGGTAAGCTCTGCGGGGCGTGCCACAACGGGCGGGTGGCCTTCTCGGCGCAGGACTGCACGAAGTGCCACCAGATGGGTTAGGGTCCTTCCGAAAAGAAAGCTAAGAAGGGGCGCGGGCTGCCCCCGCGCCCCTTCTCTTTGTCCCCTTATAGTTCAATATTACAGAACGATAAAATACATATTTTAAACGGGGTACTTCTGCTTGAAGATCCTCTCCACTATCGCGTACCCGCCGCAGGGAGGCGAGGCCAGCCCCTCGCGGTAGTCGCACCCCCCCACCAGGAACTCGCAGCGGGCGCATATGAGCTCACTTATCTCCTCGTCGCGGGAGTAGTCGCAGCGGCGCACGGCCGATAGGGCGGCGAGCTTGAGCTCGTCCTCCGTGAGGTTGGAGGCGAGGAAGTCGTAGGTGGCGCACTTCAGGTCCTCCTTCTCGCCGGGCTTGTAGAAGCTGCAGAAGCCCCGGCAGATGATGCTCCTGGAGATGCTCTCGCGCATAGCCGTATTCTATCACCTCCGCCCGGCCCGTCAAGGGGCCTTCGTGAGCCTGTCGGCCCTCCTTATGGGCTCGGGGAGCCTGTAGCGGGGGGCGCAAGAAAGGACTATTCTCACGGCGTCCTCGAGGCTCACCAGGTGGCCCGGCGAGACGAACACCGGCTTTACGCCGTCCCGGGTCCTCAGCACGGCCCCCACGGTCCTGCCCCCGAAGACCAGGCGGGCCCGGCTGCCCCTCTTCCTTCCGGGCTCTCTGTGCTCCCCCACGAGGCGAGACTTGGCGCACCCCAGGCTTGGAATCCCCAGTACGACCCCCATGTGCGAGGCTATGCCGATGCCCGAGGGATGGGCGATGCCCTGGCCATCGAACATCAGCAGGTCGGGCCTCCGGCTGAGCCCCGCGAGGGCCTCCGAAAGGACCGGCCCCTCCCTGAACGTCAAGAGGCCCGGCACGTAGGGGAAGGCTATGTCCATCTCCGCCACGGCGTCCTCCAGGGGCTCCAGGCCGGGGAAGCTGTAGAGGCACGCCACGCCCCGCGCCCTGCCGGACTTCCCCCCGGTGAAGGAGGCGTCGAGGCCGGCTATAAGGCGGGGATTTCCCTTGAGGGGGCGAACCCTGACCTTCTTTCTCAGCTCCTCCTGGATGGCCCTGGCCTCGGCCACGGACCGGGGAGGGCGAAGAAGGCGCGCAATCTCGCTCCTTGAGATGGACATTCCCTATTCTATCATCCGGCTCTGCCCCCGTCCCGGGGCTACTGCTGCGGGCGGAGGGGAAAGTTCCCTCAGCACGTGAGGTGCAGGGCGGCGACCACGCGGGTGTCGCGGCAGAGCCGGTTATAGAGCTTCACGGCCTCGGCCGTGCGGGCCACCTTCACCGCGATGCCCTTTTCCTCGAGCCACCTCACGGTCTTCTCGGGCACCTGCATCACTCCGTTCGCCCCCGTGCCTATCACCACCACGTCGGGCTTTGCGGCCACCACGCCCCCCAGGTCCTCGGGCCGGAGGTAGTGTCCCTCCCTGCGCCACCACGAGGCCTCCACGCTGGCGGGATAGACGATTACGTCGGAGGTGTAGCTCTTGCCGTCGATGGTTATGGAGCCGAAGGAGTAGCGGGAGATGCGTTCCATGGGCCTATCTTATCATCGATCTCGCGGTCTGTCATTTTCCCCGATGGGGGATTCCGCCGCTTCCGCGGGATGCCGGGGCCGGGCCCGGACACGCCTTCCGGGGTGTGCAAGAAAATGTCAGCCTTTTGACGTTTCTTGTCATTTCTTGCTGGGAAATCCCCGGCCCTATTCCTAATTAATTCCATTAAAACAAGATGTTGCAATGCCTTCCATCGTTGGGGCGTCTGGTGTATTTCTTGCTTGTATATAGAGTATAGCGGGGGAATAACCTGGTAAGAAAGGGTTGTATTGCGAGGGAAAATCGCGGAAGGCCCCGACTGCGGCAGGCACGCGAGGCGGGGGATTTAGGAGGAAGGCCATGAAAATGAGGGCTTTGTTTATTGCTGTGATATTAATTCTTTTGGCTTCTGCGGCGAGGGCCGGCGCACCCGTTGCCAGCGCCGGAGTGGACCAATCGGTTTATGTTGGGGAGAGGGTCTTTCTGGTCGGCTCCGCCACGGACCCCGACGGCGACCCCGTCGTCCGCTGGATGTGGAGTTTTTCGTTTAGGCCCGAGGGCAGCGCTGCCGCGCTACGCGACCCCATGGGCCCCGCTTCCTACGTCACCGCCGATGTGGCGGGAGACTACATCCTCACCCTCGTGGTCTCCGACGGCGTGGACTTTGCCCGCGATACGGTCGTCGTTCACGTCAATCCAGCCGTCGGGATCTCGTCCCGGAGCGCGACCATCCAGTTACAGAACGACAAGAAGGGCTTCGGCAAGATACTCATCGAGGCCGACCTCGACATGCCCGTGCCGGCCCCCCAGGATATGCTTACGCTTCTTGTGGACGGCATTTTAGTCTTCGAGGCCCCCTTCTCGGACTTCCACGCCGCCGACGATGAGCCCGGGGCCTATGTGTTCAACGGCAAGGGCGTCCAGGCGAAGTTCTACAAGGAGGAAATGTTGCTGCGCGTCTTTTGCCACAAGGTTCCGCTTAACAGGCTGGACACAAGAGACGGCGTGACAGTGGAGATTGGCTGGGGCGACGCCGCTGCGGCGGAGACGCTCACGCTTGAGCCGGCCCCGGGAGACCGGCTGGTCTATAACCGCATTTAGGCGCCCGTCATAACGGCAAGGAGGGGCCGCTTAAGGAGAAAGGAGGAAGGGAAGCGGCCCCCGCTGACGCCCTGCCGCGGGGCAATCCCCGCTGTTTCATCCCGCGGGGCGCGTTTGGCCGCTTATCCCTTGACCGCGAAGAATGTCTCCACCACGGCCGGGTCGAAGTGGCTCTCGGCGTTCGACCGAAGGTACTCCGCCGCCTGGTCCTCGGACCACGCGGGCCTGTAGGGGCGCACGGAGGTCAGGGCGTCCCAGACGTCCACCACCGAGAATATCCTCGCCTCCAGGGGTATTTGGTCCTTCCTCAGCCCTTTCGGGTAGCCGGAGCCGTCCCACCTCTCGTGGTGGCTGTAGGGGATGGGCAGGGCTCGGCGCAGGAACTTCACGGGGGAGATCAGTTCGTGGGC
>JARRNG010000005.1:0-28484 GCA_037385265.1 Nitrospirota bacterium | reverse complement strand
GGCCCGTGTTGACGCCGTTTAAGGTCGCCTTAAGCCTCCTGATGCTCAGGGTACCGCCAAGCGGAGCCTTGTCCTTAACGCGGAGGGCGAGGTCGGCGTCCGCGGCGAGGTCGATGTCCTTGAGCTCGCCTCCCGATAGCTTGAACTGGCCGCCCTTCGCGGTCAGGCCCTCGAGGGCCACCCTGGCCACCTTTCCGTCGGATTTCAGCTTTCCGCCCTGGGACTTTATCTCCATTCCGTTTATGTTGGCGCTGAACGTCTTGATGTTTACTTCCCCTATGGGCGTCTTGTCGTCGACCCTGACCTTGAGGTCGGTGTCGGCAGCCACGCTGAGGTCCTTGATGGCATATTTTTCGTGGGCTAAAGACGCGGCAGTCGCCCTGGCGCCCTTTAGGGCGACGCCGAGGGTCTTTCCGTCGTAGGAGACGGCCCCCTTGGTGGCAATGTTTGCGCCCTTTACGCCCGCCTTCAGGTCGTCTATCTTTACGCCGGCGCTCAGGCTCTCCGTCTTTAGCCCGTATGAGGCCTCGACGGTCCCGGCGAAGGAGAGGTCGTTAACCGACGTCTCCTTCGTGGCCACCGCGGCGGCCGTGAGCCGGCTGACCGGCACCTTTAAATTGAGTTTCTCTTCGCCACGGAGATAGACGATGTCCGGCGAGGCGTCGAGATTCAGCTTCTCTATCGTGTATCCCCCGAGTTTGAGAGAGCCGGGAGACCATATGCCTGTGCGGAGAGTCGCCCGGATGCTGTCGGCGTCGAGCGTGACGGCGCCGTCGGCGTCCAGGTCTGCGCTGTCCATGCTCGCCTTCATCTCCGAGATGTTTATCTCGCCCGTGAGGGCGCTTGCGGCCCTCAGTGTGGAGTCGGCAGCGAGGTGGATGTCGCTAACCGTGAGTTCCTTGTACTTGGCGGATTTGATGTCCACCGTGCCGGCGGCCCGGATGTCCAGGGGGCTTCCCTTGGCGCCTTCGCCGGCTCCGGCCTTGGGGCCTTCCTTTCCCGGGCCCCCCTTGCCGGCCGCTCCTGCGAGGGCCATCAGCTTTTCCAGGTCGAGCGCCCCGGCCTTGAGGGCGAACTTCACATCCGGGGCCGTGGCGTAGTCCCTCGCCGTGGCCTCGAGGCTTATTTCCTCGCCGTCCACGCTCGTAGCGAGGTCGGCCTTGAGGGAGTCCCTCGTTATGTCGAGCCTTCCCCGGGCCTCCGTCCTTACGCCCCTCAGCTCGGCGCTAAGCTCCTTAAGCTCCACCCTGCCCTCGGCCCGGGGCCTCCCTTTCTCCATGGAAATATCGAGGTTAGCGTCCCCGCGGGCCGTGAAGTCCGGTATCTCCTTCATTGCGTCGGCGAACTCTACCCTGGCGTCCTCCACGACCACCCTCTGGGCGACGATCGAGACCGGGAGTCCTCCGTCCTCCGGCTTGGCCTCCTTTGCGGGGCCTTCGCCCCCGGAGGCCCTTTCGAGGATGTCGCTGAAATTGTACCTGTCCTCCGAGAGGCGCATTATCCGGACCTGGGGCGATACGAGCACGATCTTCCTTATGACCAGCTGCTTCCTGAGGAGAGGGAGGAGGTCGTAGGCGAGAACGAACTCCTGGACCGAGACGAAATCCCCCTGGCCCTCCTTTACGGTCAATCCTTTGAGGACCACTCCCTTGAAGAGGGAGACGTCTATGCGGTCGAGCTCCACTGTCCTTCCGGTGAACTCCTCGGCCTTCGGGATTATGATGGCCTTGAGCTTATCGCTCTTCAGGTATGTCTTGACTACGACGCTGAGGGCGATGACGGCCACCGCCACAAGCGCCAGAAGCACGCCCGCGCCTATAAGGAGCTTTCTTCTCATAAGACGGATTCTATCACACCCCCGGGGCGGAGTAAATTATGGCTCGGCAGGGGCGGGCCTTTTCTGTAAAATAGGGGATATGCGGATAGCCTATAGGGTGACGAGGCCCGAGGACGTGGGCCGCTGGGAGGGGGACTTCGCCCAGCTGAGCGTCTACAGGCACTGGGAGGGAAGCCTGGCTGGCGCCTGGGAATGCGTCCGGCTCCTCAAGGAAAAGGGCGTAAGGTACGTCATACACCCCGTGGGCTATAGCGCCGCGGCGGGCGGGGACCAGGAGAAGGCCCTGATGGGGCTTGCGGAGGTCGCAGACCTGGGCATCATCCTTCACGACGAGAGGTCCCCCGGCGGGGGAAGGCTCGCCGGTGAGCACGAGGAGAGGTTCCGGAGGGTAATCGGGGAGATATCGAGGATGACGGCTGTCTCCTTCGAAAACGCGAACAACACGGGCGACGCCCCGTGGTTCTGGGAAAGGTTCGCCGAGAGCGTCACCGTGGACATCGGCCACGTCGAGGCGGCGGGCTTCGATTCGGTGAGGTACGTCTCCGAGCTTCCATCGGCAGTGGTGGAAAAGATAGACTATGTTCACATGCATCACAACAACGGCTTAAGGGGAGGGCTCACCGACCACTGGCCCCTTGTGGAGGGCTGCAGGGAGATGAAGGCCCTCGAGGCCCTCTTAACGCGCAGGAAGGGCTTTGACGCGATACTGGAGATAAACGAGATCGAGGAGATGAACGAAAGCATCAGGCTGCTCCGGGCCCTGTGGGGCAGACTGAAAGGAGAGTAGCCCGAATGGACCTTCTCGAAGGAATTTACACGAGGCGGAGCATAAGGCAGTTTACGGAAGAGAGCGTGGCCAGGGAAGACCTCCTGGAGATAATTAAGGCCGGGACCTGGGCCCCCTCGGGCCTCAACAACCAGCCCTGGCGCTTCGCGGTCCTCAGTGACCGGGAGACCCTCCGGAAGCTCGCCGGCCTCACGAGGTACTCGAAGGTTGTCGAGGCGGCTCCCGCCTGCATAGCCGTCTTCATAGACCGGGAGGCGATGTACCACGAGGTGAAGGACCACCAGGCCATGGGCGCCTGCCTCCAGAACATGCTTCTTGCCGCCCACGCCCTCGGGCTTGGGGCCGTCTGGCTGGGGGAGATACTTAAGAGCGCCTCGGAGGTCCGCTCGCTCCTTGAGCTCCCCGAGAGATACGAGCTCATGGCCGTGGTGGCCGTGGGCCATCCCAGCCGCCGCGGACATACCTCTCAGAGGAAGGACCTCTCGGAGGTGATACTGAGGGAACCCTGAGCAGCGGGGGCGGCCTTACGCCCGAGACCTGCCCGGGGAAGACCCTATTGGCTTTTCTCTTGGCTCTCCTCTTGCTTCCTGAGCTTCACCAGGCACTCCGGGCAGATGCCGTGGGTGAAGTCGGCCTCGGAGTGGTTCTTGATGTAGGTCTCCAGGAGGTTCCAGTACCCCTGGTCGTCGCGGACCTTCTTGCACCAGGCGCAGATGGGAATGAGGCCCTTGAGGGTCTTGATTTTCGAGAGCGCGTCCTGGAGTTCCTGGTTGGCCAGTTTAAGCGCCGCGGTGCGCGCCTCCACAAGCTCCTCCAGCCGGTAGCGGTGCCTCTGGAGCTCCCTTTCGTTTTCCTTCCGCTGGGTTATGTCCCTGACGATGTGGATGAGGCCTATGACGTTCCGGTCTTCGTCGAAGCGGGGGATGGCCCTGATCTCCACGTACATGTTCAGCCTGGGCTCGAAGGTCTCGAAAGCCGCGGGCTCTCCCGTCTTGTAAGTCCGGCAGCTCGGGCAGCCCCTTGGGGGGCACTCTGTGCCGTGGTAGTAGCTGAAGCACTTCAGCGTCCCCCCGGTCCGGGACGGCAGCCGGAGGACCCTCTTTGCGGCCTCATTTGCGCAGATGATGTTGAAGTCGGCGTCGTGGATGGTGACCATGTCGGTCATGGAGTTGAAGATGTTCTCCCAGTCCTCCGGGGAGGGGGTCTGGCATTCGGTCACGCCTTCTCCCGGGCGCACTAAATGCCCTTTTTCAGCGCTCTCGTCGAGACGGGATTCGTCTTTCATATATTTCCAGCCGCCGGGCGGCATAAGGCCCGCCCGAGCGCCTCCCCTCTTTCAATTCTCGGCCATATTGGCATGGATGTCAAGTCATTGTGAAAACACTGTTTGAAAAACCCTCCACAGGGTACGAGAAAGGCGTCTGGCTTTAGGTTTCAGCCGGTACTAGACGGGGCAGGGCCAGTTATCCGTTGGAGTCTCCGTTCCCTAAGGAAAAGTAACCGTCCCTGCCGATTATAAGGTGGTCCAGGAGCCTGATGCCGAACATCTTGCATTTTTCCAGGATGTCCGCCGTGATCTCCAGATCGTGCGTGCTGGGCTCGGTGTCGCCCGAGGGATGGTTGTGTACCAGCATGACGGACGACGCGTTGGTCAGAAGGGCGGTCCTTATAACCTCGTGCGTGTAGACTACTCCCTCGTTCAGGGTGCCCTGGGCGATCTCGTCGTAGGCGATGATTCTGTTGTGCGCATCGACGAACACGGCGATGAACTTTTCTCTCGTCTCGCTGGCCAGGTGTTTGAAGAGCTCGTAGACGGTCGCGGAATCCGAGATGTTTTCGGCGTATGGGCTGGACTTTTCCCTCACGGAGTAGAGCTTGACCCTGTTTAGGTGATGGCTCACGGCTTTCCGGCCGCCGCCGCGGCCCAGGCTTTCGCGGACTCTGAGCGAGAGGGTGGCCAGGTCGAAGGGCTTCGGCAGGAAACTGACCTTACGGAAGCCGGCCGCGGATTCATCCGCGCCGTATCCTACGTCGCCGCTCGTGATGATAAGGGGGATGTCCGGATGGGTCTGCCTTATCCTCGACATAAGTTCGAACCCGGAGAGGTCGGGCATGACCATGTCGGTGATCACGAGGTCGACCGAATCGGCGCTTTGCTCGAAGAGTCTAAGGGCGTCGGCGCCCGTGTAAGCGACCAGAACAGAGTAGCCCAGCGACTCGAGCATCTCCTTGATCGAGTCCGCGATGTGCCTTTCGTCGTCCGACACCAGAAGCGTCTCGGTCCCTCCGAGGAGGTCCGCGCCGAGCTGAGGGGAGGGGGCGGCCCTTTCGTGAAGTCTGGGCAGATAGACGCTAACGGCGGCGCTGGAGCCGGGCTCGGACTCGACGTTCATCCAGCCCCCGGACTGGTTCACAATTCCGTAGACCGTGGAGAGGCCCATGCCGCTGTGCTTTTCCTTCGTGCTGAAGAATGGCTCGTACACTCTCTGGATGGCTGCCTCGTCGATGCCGCAACCGTTGTCGCCGACGGTAAGCCGTATGAACTCCCCCGTCCTTCCGTCCGGGGCGCCGTGCGCCGGGTCGGAGGCCGGCAGCACAACGTTATCCACCCTCACCGATATGCGCCCTTTCTCCCCGCCTCCCATTGCCTGTTCCGCTATGGCGTCTCTGGCGTTCTGGTATAGGTTCATGACCACCTGCTGAAGCTGGCTCTGGTTTGCTCGCACGCTCCAGAGACCGGGCATCACCCTCAGGTCGAGGTCGAACTCCCCGTTGGAGCCCCTGCCTAAGAGTTCAACCGTTTCCCTGACGACCGTCCCCAGGTCCGTGGGCCACTGCCTGGCGCCGCCGCCCGTTGAGAAGCTCAGGAGGTTTTCCACCATGACCTTGCCACGCTTAACGGCCTCGACGGTCCTTTCGATGTATTCGGAGACTATCTCGCCGGACCTCATGCGGGCCAGCTCCATGTTGTTGAGGACGATAGTCAGGATGTTGTTGAAGTCGTGCGATATGCCGCCCGCAAGCCGTCCCAGGGCGTCGAGCTTCTGGGCCTGGTGGTACATCTGCTCCATCTTTCTCTTTTCGGCCTCGACCCTTTCCTTCTCCTCCTCCCCCCTCCTGAGGGTGTCGGACATGTCGTTAAAGGAGTCGGCAAGCTCCATTATCTCCGCGTCTCCTTCCACTGAGACGCTCTTCATGCCCTCTTTCTTCATGGCGCCGATGCCCTGGGCGAGGTTCTTGAGCGGACCCGTTATCCTCCTTGACATGAAGTAAGCGACCAGGCCTCCCACTAAGACGAATATTGCGGTCATCGCGATGGTTCCTAAAGCTATGGCCCTGGTGTTCTCTACCACGTGCTTTCTGCTCATTGCCACCTTGGCGAAGCCCAGGACCCTCGGCTTTCCACCGGACTCGGGGAAGAAGCCCTCCTCGTACGAAAGGCGTCCCTGGGTGTAGAGGACCGGCGCCCAGAACTCGGTCTGGTCTTTACTGTGGTGATGTGTTGGCGAGGGCCGCTCCATTAGCCTTTTCACCGTGGCCTCGGTGTCGGCGGGGCTCTCTTTTTCGGCGCTGCCTACGACCTTCAGGAGGGAGCCGTCGGCCCTGTATACGGCGACCTGCATCACGTCTTCCTGCTCGAATATCCCCTGGATGGGCTCCATGAGAAAATCTTCGCTCTCCGTGAGGAGGCCGAGCCTGAGGCTTCCGGCCAGCATTTGGGCCACGGAGGTGCCATGGGCCTCGAGCTCGTGCTCCAGGAGGCTCTTTTGCCGCGAGGCATAGAGATAGCCGAAACAGGCGGACATGACGAGGACGAAGAGGATTATGTTTCTGAACACCCTGAACTGGAAGCTCTTCCTCATCGCCTGTCCTCCCCGAAGACCTTGTCGATCCTTTTCAGGGCTTCCTCCGGAAGCTCCACGCCGAGCTTCCTGGCCGTGTGGACGTTCAGGAAGAGCTCTCCCTTCCTGGCGTGGGCCACCGGCATCCGAGTGGCATCCTCGCCCGAAAGTATCCGGTTGGCCATCTCTCCGGCCTGGGCTCCGATATCCTTTGCGTCGATGCCAAGGCCGACGAGGGCGCTTTTTTTCAGGTACTTGTCCGAAAACGCGTACAGGGGCACCTTGTATTCATACCCCCCGGGAAAAAATAAAGTCTACCATTTATGGCGTGTATTTTGCATTTATGGCTTGTATTATGCCGACTTGTGATAAAATCAAGCTGTGAGCATAGAGGCGAAGATAAGGGACTTTTTCGCAAGAGAGCTCTGGGGAGTGGACCTCGCCCAGATCTCCAGGCGGAAGGCCTTCGCCGTAAAGACCCTGAGGCTCATATACGTGGCGGTGCGCGATTTCTCGGAGGGCCAGATCAACCTCAGGGCCATGAGCCTTGTGTACACCACTCTCCTTGCTCTCGTTCCCCTTCTGGCCGTCAGCTTCTCGGTGCTGAAGGCCTTCGGAGTCCATAACCAGATAGAGCCCTTCCTTTTGAACCTTTTGGCCCCTTTCGGGGACAAGGGTGTAGAGATAACCGAAAGGATTATAAGCTTCGTCGAGAACATGAAGGTGGGGGTGCTCGGCTCCATAGGCCTGGCCCTCCTCGTCTATACGGTCATAGAGCTCCTCAGGAAGATAGAGGCGGCCATAAACTCCATCTGGAAGATCAGCCGCCCCAGGAGCTTCGCCCGCCGCTTCAGCGACTACATGAGCGTCATAC
This sequence comes from Nitrospirota bacterium, assembly GCA_037385265.1. Taxonomy (GTDB): domain Bacteria; phylum Nitrospirota; class Thermodesulfovibrionia; order Thermodesulfovibrionales; family JdFR-86; genus JARRNG01. Next base: position 21,144 of record JARRNG010000005.1, on the reverse strand, counting down.
TCATAGGCCCTGTTCTCATCTTTAGCGCCATCGGCCTGACGGCCACGGTCATGAGCACTTCCGTCATGCAGGCCCTCCTCAGTATAGAGCCCTTCGGTTCGGCCTTCTACGTAGCCAGCAAGCTCATGCCCTACGTCCTGGTATGCTTCGGGTTTACCTTCATCTACGTCTTCGTCCCCAGCACCAAGGTCAAGTTTCGCTCGGCTTTCGCCGGGGGCGTCTTCGCGGGCATCCTCTGGCAGAGCGTCGGATGGGCCTTCGCCAAGTTCGTCGTGACGTCTACGAAGTACTTGGCAATCTATTCAGGTTTCGCGATACTCATATTCTTCATGATATGGCTCTACATTAACTGGCTCATCCTGCTCCTCGGCGCCACCGTCTCTTTCTACCACCAGTACCCCCAGTTCCTGCAGGTGAAGAAGGAGACCTGGCTCCTGAGCAACAGGCTCAGGGAGCGGCTGGCGTTCATCATAATGTACCTCGTGGGGTGGCGCTTCCACTGGGGCAAGGCCCCGCTTACCCTCAATTCGCTGGTGGAGCGCCTGGCCCTGCCCATCGAGGCGGTGCAGGAGGTGCTGGGAGAGCTGGAGAAGAAGTCCCTTCTGGTGGAATCGGGCGCGGAGCCGCCCGAGTATCTGCCTGCCAGGGACATAGACATGATCAAGCTCCACGACATCCTTTACTCCGTGAGGACCGCCGAGGAAGACGGCGGCGTGGCCTTCGAGGGCCGCTTTCTCTCGATGCCCGAGATCGACGGCGTGATAGACTCAGTGGATTCCGCCGTGGTCTCGGCCCTCGGCGACAGGACCCTGAAGGAACTCGTGGAACAGAGAGAGGTCGAAGAGTACTAAGAGCCCCCGGGGAGGTCACATCCTGTCGGGCGCCGTGATGCCCAGTATCCTGAGGCCTTCCTTTATGACCATCCTTACGGCCCCGCAGAGGGCGAGACGCGCGGCGGTCAGGGCGGGGTCGTCGGTGACGACCCGGTGGGTGTTGTAATAGGGGTGGAAGATTCCAGCGATCTCCTGGAGGTAGAACGTAATCCGGTGGGGCTCGCGGCTCAGGGCCGCGGCCTCAAAGGCCATGGGGTAGTAGAGTAGCTTCTTGATGAGCCTCGTCTCCTCGGCCTCCGAAAGGGGCGAGAGGTCCGCGCTTTCGAGGCCTTCCGCCGGGGCTCCCTGCTCTCGGGCGTGGGCGAAGATGCTGTTTATGCGGGCGTTTGCGTACTGGACGTAGTAGACTGGGTTTTCCGCCGAGGCGGCCTTTGCCGCCTCGATGTCGAAGGTCAGCTGGCTGTCTGGCCTCCGGGTGAGGAATATGAACTTCGTCGTGTCCGCCCCCACTTCCTGGATTACCTCGCGTAGGGTGACGAACTCTCCGGCGCGCTTGGACATCTGGACCGGCTGGCCTCCCCGCTGGAGGGAGACCATCTGAACGAGGAGAACCTTAAGCCTCTCCTTTTCGTAGCCCAGGGCCTCGATGACGGCCTCGAGCCTCGGGATGTAGCCGTGGTGGTCGGCCCCCCAGATGTCTATGAGCTCGTCGTATCCGCCCTCTATCTTCTTTGCGTGGTAGGCGATGTCCGAGGCGAAATAGGTGTGCTCCCCGTCGCTCTTTATTATCACCCTGTCCTTGTCCTCGCCGAATTCCATCGCCCGGAACCAGATGGCCCCGTCCTTCTCGTAGATTAGGCCCTTCCCGTCCAGAAGCTCTATGGCGTGCTTCACCGCGCCGGAGTCGTAAAGGGCTCGCTCGGACTGCCAGTTGTCGAAGGTTATACCGAAAGAGGCGAGGTCGTCGCATATGTCCCGGAGCATCATGTTTAGAGAGAAGTCGACGAAGAACTGCCCGGCCTCCTCGAAGGTGGCGTCCTTGAATCTTTCTCCCTCGGCCTCGAAGATGGCCCGTGCGATATCGCCCACGTAGTCTCCCCTATACCCGTCCTCGGGGAACTCCGCCGGGAGGCCCAGGCGCTCGCGGTAGCGGGCCAAGACCGACTGCCCCAGCAGTTTGACCTGGAGCCCGGCGTCGTTGACGTAGTACTCCCTGGTGACGTCGAAGCCCGCGGCCTCGAGGAGGTTCGAAAGGGCCCCGCCCACGGCGGCGCCCCGTCCGTGCCCCAGGTGCAGCGGGCCCGTGGGGTTTGCGCTAACGTATTCAATCTGAACTTTCCTCTGCCTGCCCACGTCAACTCTCAGGAAAGACGGCCCTTCCTTCAGAAGCCGCGAGAGCTCGGAGCGAAGGAAGCTTTCCCTGAAGGTGAAGTTTATGAAGCCAGGGCCCGCGACCTCGACCCTCTCGAACATTCCCTCGTCGGGGATGCCCCTGGCGATCTTCTCCGCTATCTCGCGGGGAGGCCTCTTGAGAGTTCGGGCGAGGCCCATGGCCACCGGGGTGGAGAGGTCGCCCATGGATTCCTCCCTCGGTATCTCTATCTCCACGCTGGCTGGCGCCTCGACGCCCAGCCCCTCGAGGGCTTTCCTCAGAGCAATTCCTACAACCCTTTTCATAGTGATAGAGTTTATAGGCCGCCTTTTGCCGATGTCAACAAGGGCCGGAGGCGGCGGCGACGAGGAATGTAAGGGAGGTCAATCCCCAAGGTCCAGCTCCCAGGCGGCTCCCGAGCGCTCCTCGGCGGCGGTGGCAACGTGGCCGGAGAGCCCGAGGCTGTATCTGTCAAGGGGCGAGGGGAACGCTGGGACGGGGGAATCCCCTTCCATTGCCGAGGTATATCGCGCCAGGGCCTCCGGGTCCGGCGGGGCCACCCGCCAGAGGAGCCCGGCCTTGGCGGGGGTGAAGGCGGCGAGCCTTATGTCCTCTATCTCCGTGTCGTCGCGGCTCCTGACGCCCACGAGGACGAAGTACCAGGGCCGGGAATCCACTTCGCGTTGGCCGAGGAGGACCCCGTTTACGTATCTCTCTGCCCTGAAACCCGGCATGCCCGGGCCCTTGAACTCTCCGCCATAGGTTACGAGGGCGGGGCGCAGCCTGCGACGGGAGTGCATGTCGACTGTGTCTCGCAATATGTTGGGGTCGCCGGCTCCCTGCCCGGCGATATATTCGTCGAGGCTGCCCTGCCACACCGCGACGGGGTTCTTCATGGCGCAGCCCGAGCTCAGGAGGGCGGACAAAAGGCACAGGGATGCTATTAGGAGTCTCATGGCCGCTTTCAGTTCAAATCGGATGGGCCATGCATTTTCGTCTTATTCATCGCCCCTCACGCGCCCTTCGATATAGCCGAAAACGTCTCCGCCGCCCCTACCGGCGCCGTCTCCCTTTATGGCCTCCTCCCGGGGCGTCCTGCCCAGGGAGCTCCGTATGGCGGGGTCAGCTCCCAAGGCGATCAGCCTCGCCTCAACCCCGGCGTTGCCAGCTCGGGCCGCGCGGTGAAGCGGCGTGGTGCCCAGGACATCCCCCGAGTCGGGATTCGCCCCGGCCCGCACCAGCGAGGCCGCGAGCGCCTCGTCTCCCCGGGAAGCCACGTCGTGTAACGGCGTGCATCCGAAGTCGTCCCTGGCGTCGGCGCTCGCGCCATGGGCGAGGAGGACTCCTACCAGGTCCGCACGCAATTCCCTTGCGGCCATGTGCAGGGGGGTTGTGCCGTAGATGGCCCGGGCATCTGCGTTAGCCCCGTTTTGTAGGAGCGCCTCCGCCGCCTCTGCCTGGCCCCAGCGCACGGCCGCGTGAAGCGGCGTCTCTCCGTCTATGTCCCGCGCGTTTACGTCGGCCCCCAGGGCTATCAGTCTCCGCACCTCGTCGGTGCGGCCGAATCTCGCTGCCCACCAGAGGGCCGTGCGCCCGAGCCTGTCGGCGGAATCCACGCCCTCCTCTGCCCGCTGAGCCGTGTTGCCAGCATCGACCGTAGGGGCCGGCCCTTGGCCGTCGCCGCCGGGGAAGCAGGTGTCGGCGATGGTGGCCATTCTGTCGGGATTTTTCCTATAGCCGTAGTCCTCCCCGTAGTAAGTGCTCAGCTTCTTGGCTATCTCTTCGAAGCGCTCTCTGGTGCCGGGGCGGCCCTCGTCGTCGCGGTACCACGCCACGAGGTCGTCGCAGCGGTCTCTGACCTTGTTCCTTATGATGGTGGTCATCCCGAGTATGTAGGTGTTGGGGTTGAGGGCCTCGTCGAAGTGGTCGGAGACGAAGACGGAGAAGAAATCCGAGTGGGGCTTCACGTGGTCGTTCAGGCGCCAGTAAAGGCCCTCGCGCAGGAGGAGCGGAGGCCGCATCCTTCCCTTCAGGCTCACCTCCTCGGTCAGGTTCCGGTAGAACTTCAGGCCCGCGAAGTTGGCCGCCAGGTCGGCGTTGGACCGGACGCCCGTGGTGAAGCCTCCCAGGATGGCGCTTTCCGAAAATATGAGGTTCCTCCCCGCGCTCTTGCGGACGGCGCGCCTGGTGGCCTCCTTCTCGCCGAGGCCCTTTCTGATGGCGTGCCGGTAGGTCCTGTAGTAAATGTGCCCCATGTCGAAGAAATGGGGGATCTTGTCGGTGCCGAAGTACGTGCCGTCGACCATTATGGTGGAGGTGCGCCTAAGCCTGACCAGCTTGGTGGGGTCGAGGATTAGAAGCGGGTGGTGGTATATCCAGAAGGTGGGCTTATAGGTAACGACCATCCCCGGGAACTCGGACTTCACCTCTTTGGCGCGCAGGTTCATCTCCCACGTCTCAACGAGGTAGACCACGGAGGGAAATGCCGAGGAGACCGCTCCCGCCATCACCTCCGGCGACTGGAGCTTCGCCGTCTTCTTCGTGGGCTTTCCGTCGCGGAGCGAGCCCTCGATGCGGGCGTTGGTCGCCTCCACGGCCGCGGCCAGGCGCTTGTAGACATAGTCGGAGAGGTAGAAGCGGAGGTCGGCGAACTCCCTCCCCGAGGGAACGCTGTACTGGTCGGTCTCGTGGCAAGCCGCCGACGCGGGCACAAGCGCCATGATAAAGGCGAGGGCGGCGGTTATGAGGCCGCCCCTCATCAGAGCCGTTCCCCGGTTATTCTTTTGTTATGAGCCCGCATTTGGATATGGTGCTGTTAATTGAGCTATACCACAACTTTGGGGCTCCGTCAAACATCGGCCCTGCCGGCGGAGTATGTAAGTCACGAAAAATGCAAGGGAAATCAGACCATTGAGCGGAGCGGGGCTATGGGGGGGTGTGCGGCTACCTATGAGGGCTGAAGGATGTTTATCTGCCGCTGGATGCCTTCTGCGAGGGCCTCCGGGTCCTTGTTCTCCATGTAGACATTAGTGAGGAAGTCGGCTATGCGGGAGGCCCTTTCGTATAGCTCCCCCCTGGCCGACTCCACGAGGCTCCAGTCGCCCGTTTCGAAGAACCCGCGGCACGCCTCGGCCATCTCGGGGGCCAGGAGCTTCCTGTAGCCGCTCAGGGAAGCTGCGTAGAAGGCCAGGGAGCCCGCCTTCCGCTCTTCTATCACGTGCCTGAGCATTCCGCGCTCTGAGGCGTCGGCCAGTGTGTCCTTCACCGCCCGGGCGAAGATGGAGGCCCGGCTCCTGACCACGCAGGAGAGCATCTCGTCCCACACGGGGTTCTTCTCGCTTTCGAGGGCCTCGCCGAGCTCGTGGTGGATGTAGGTGCGCAGTTCGCTCCCGGCGGCGTCCTCGATGAGGCCCTCTATCTCGGGCCCCTCGCTTCCGGCGCTAATCCCGTAGGCCCCGAAGGCCTCGGCGAGGGCGCCGGGGGTCTTCTTCGCGCCCATCTCCTCGAACTTCTCCCAGAGGAGCAGTACGAGGACGTCCTTCCGGGCGAATATGTCCCTGCCCTGGAGCATCGCAGGGTGTATGGAGAGGTCCCTGACGAACTCCGTGCCGGCCACGAAGATTTCGTACCCCTCCTCGGTCTCCTTGGAGAGGAGCTCGGCGAGGAAGAAGACGGGCTTGCAGTAAATGCCGTAGCCGGCCCCGTAGAGGAGCCCCTCGCGGGCCAGCCGGGCGTTTATGCGCCCCACCTCGAAGGGGGCGAACTCCTCGCCGCCGATCTCAAGGGGCCTTAGCTCCTCTTCCGAGAGCGATTCCCACAGGGCCTCCCTCTCGCCTATCCATTTCGTTATCTCCCCCTCGGGGACCTTTTCCCAGGGCTTGACGCCCTTTTCGAACCTGTAGAGCTCCCTGAGCCTCAGGAGGAGGCCGCAGATGGAGTGGTAGCCCCAGTGCCTCGAGTCCGATATGTCGCAGTTTTTCTTTACCTGCGGGATGAGCTCGTCGAGGGGGCGGGATTTCATGAATTAGGTTAAAATTGTGGAATGCGAAATATCAAGCTCGTCCTAGAGTACGAAGGGACCGCGTATAAGGGCTGGCAGAGCCAGAAGGAAGGGCCCACGGTGCAGTCCACGGTGGAGGAATGCATTGCCCGTCTCACGGGGCAGAGGTGCCGCCTGATAGGGGCGGGGCGGACCGACTCGGGCGTCCACGCCCTGGGGCAGGTGGCCGCCTTCAAAACCTCCTCCGGGCTCGACGCGGCGACAATGAAAAGGGCCCTCAACGCGCTCCTCCCGCCGGACATCAGGGTAATGTCGGCCTCCGATGAGGACGGCTCTTTCCATCCCCGCTTCGGCGCTTCCCTGAAGACCTACTTTTACCTCATATCGAACACCCCCCACGCCTCGCCCTTCCTGCGCCGCTACGCCTGGCGGGTGCCACAGGGGCTCGATGGGGGGGCCATGTCCCGCGCGGCGGCGCTCCTAAGGGGAAGGCACGACTTCAGGGCCTTCATGGGGGCCGGCTCAAGCGTGAAGAGCTCCGAGAGGACCCTTAGCGAGCTTCGGGTCGAGCATCTGGAGGGCATCGAGTTCCTCGGAGCAAACATCGGGGGCAGGTTCGTCAGAATCACCGTAAAGGGCGAGGGATTCCTGCGGCACATGGTGCGAAACATAGTGGGCACCCTCGTTGATGTCGGAAGGGGCAAGATAGCCGAGGATGCCGTTAAGGAAATCCTCGCCTCAGGGGAAAGGTCGAAGGCGGGACCGACGGCCCCGCCCCAGGGCCTGTTTCTCAAGGAGGTGCTTTACTACTAAGCGGAGGACTTATCCGCCGCTGCCGCTACGGCCCGTAGGGAATGCTCTCCCACCTTTCGGCCGCCTCGAGTTCCTCCCTCTTTTCCTGGCAGTCCCGGCAGAAAATGGCGAAGGGAAGTATCTTGAGCCTTCCCTCGCTGATGTCCTCGCCGCAGTCCTCGCATACGCCGTAGGTGCCCTCGTCTATCTTTCTCATCGCCTCGTCTATCTTTCTGAGGTTCTCCCTGTGGGTGCCGAGCCGCCTGAAGCTGATGTCCTCGGAGAGGTCCACCACTGACCAGTCGCCGTCGTCCAGGGCAGTTTCGACCAACTGCCTGTTTTCGCCCTTTATGTACTTGGCTATCTCTTCCTGGGCCTCCTTGAGTATCTCGTCCCTTCTCTCGGCAAGCTGCCTCTTTAGGGCAGCCTCCCTGGCGCTGAGTCCCTTTTTCTTCCTTGGGGCAGCCTTCTTCTTGGGAGCGGCCTTCTTCTTGGGGGCAGCCTTCTTCTTGGGAGCGGCCTTCTTCTTGGGGGCAGCCTTCTTCTTGGGAGCAGCCTTCTTCTTGGGGGCAGCCTTCTTCTTCGGGGCGGCCTTCTTCTTGGGGGCAGCCTTCTTCTTCGGGGCGGCCTTCTTCTTCGGGGCGGCCTTCTTCTTCGGGGCAGCCTTCTTCTTGGGAGCAGCCTTCTTCTTGGCCTTCTTGGCAGCCATTAGTTATTTCCGCCTGTAGTGGATTCCGCAGTCTTTTCCTGCTCCTGCGCCTTATCCTTGTGGACCTCGAGCACGCTCCTGACCTTTATTCCTGCCGCCTCGAGCGCCTTCTGGACGTCAACGGCCTTTGCGTCCTCGACTTTGACAACGTAATTGACGTTCATGCTATACCTCCATTATTTCCTTTTCTTTGTGCTCGAGCCTTTCGTCCACTTTCACTATATAGCTGTCCGTGAGCTTCTGGACCTCGTCGAGGGATTTCTTGAGCTCGTCCTCGCTTAGCTCCTTGTCCTTTTCGAGCTTTTTAAGCTCCTCGTTGAAATCCCTCCTTATGTTCCTGATGGCCACCTTGGCCTCCTCGGCCCTCTTCTTGACGACCTTCACGAGCTGTTTCCTGCGCTCCTCGGTAAGGGGAGGTATGTTTATCCTTATGACCTTGCCGTCGTTGGTGGGGGTGAGGTCGAGGTCTGACTTGAGAATGGCCTTTTCGATTGGGGCTATGGACTTCGGCTCCCAGGGCTGAATGAGTATCTGGCGGCTGTCGGGGGTGCTCAGCGAGGCCACCTGGTTGAGGGGCGTGGGGTTGCCGTAGTAGTCGACCTCGATGCCGTCCAGGAGCGACAGCGACGCCCTTCCGGTCCTGATGGAGCCGAGGTCCTTCTTGAAGGCCTCGATGGCCCCTTTCATCCTGGCCTCATTTTTGCTTTCGAGTTCCTTTTGCATCCTTCGCTCCGATGAGGGTGCCCACCTGCTTACCTGCTGCTATGTTCCTTATATTGCCCTTGCCACCCAGATTAAATACCACAATCGGCATCTTGTTGTCCATACATAAAGATATGGCCGTCGAGTCCATCACGCGGAGGCCTTTCTTGAGGACGTCTATATAGGTGATGTTCTTGAACTTCCTGGCCTTGGGGTCCTTGACCGGGTCGGCCGAGTAGACGCCGTCGACCTTGGTCCCCTTGGCGATGATGTCGGCGTCGACCTCCATCGCCCTGAGGGCCGCAGCCGTGTCGGTGGTGAAGTAGGGGTTCCCGGTGCCGGCGCCGAATATGACAATGCGGTTCTTCTCCAGGTGCCTTACTGCCCTCCTGCGGATATAGGGCTCCGCCACCTCCCTCATCTCTATCGCCGTCTGCACCCTCGTGGCCAGGCCCCTGCGCTCCAGGGCGTTCTGGAGGGCCAGGGCGTTTATCACCGTGGCCAGCATTCCCATGTAGTCCGCCGAGACCCGCTCCATGCCCTGGGCCGTGGCCTCTATGCCCCTGAAGATGTTGCCGCCGCCTATGACCACGGCCACCTGGGCCCCGGCCTTGACGGTCTCGCCTATCTCGCGGGCTATGAAGTCAACCGTCTCGGGGTCCACCCCGTAGGCCCGCTTGCCCATGAGGGCCTCGCCGCTGAGTTTTAGAAGTAACCTCTTATATTTAATCCTGGGTTTCGCCAAGAGCGAACCTCGCGAATCGCCTAATCACTATGTTTTCGCCGAGTTTGGCCACCTTCTCGGTTATGAGGTCCTTTATCTTGAGCTTGCCCTCCGGGTCCTTGACGAAGACCTGTTCGGTCAGGCAGTTTTCCTCGTAGAATTTCCTGAGCTTGCCCTCGAGTATCTGTTCGACGATGTTGTCGGGCTTCTTGCCGGCTATCTGCGCCCTGGCGATCTCCCTCTCCTTCCGGATTACTTCGTCGGGCACTTCCTCGGGGTTCAGGTAGGCGGGGTTGGCCGCCGCTATGTGCATGGCTGTGTCCTTGGCCAGCTCCCTGAAGTCGTCGGTCTTGGCAACGAAGTCGGTCTCGCAGTTTATCTCCACGAGAACGCCGAGCTTGTCCATGTGTATGTAAGAGGCTATCAGGCCCTGCAGGGCAACGCGTCCCACCTTCTTCTGGGCGCTGGCCAGCCCCTTCTCCCTGAGAATCTCCACGGCCCTTTCCATGTCCCCGCTGCTTTCGGTGAGAGCCTTCTTGCACTGCATCATGCCGACCCCGGTCTTCTCTCTGAGTTCCTTCACCATTGTCGCTGTAACTTCTGCCATTACTTCTCTACCTCCTCCTGTGCTCCGGCTTCCGTCTGCTTGGTCTCTCCGGTCTGCCCGGCCTCCGCCTCCGCCGTCACGGGCGCCGCGCCTTTCTCGCCCGCCTCCTCGGCGGCCTCCTCGGCCGCCTTGGCGGCCGCAGCGGCCGCCTCGGCCTTCTTCTTTTCGAGCTCTTCCTTGCCCTCGCTTATGGCATCGGCCATCTTCCGGGCAATGAGGGCGATGGCCCTTATGGCGTCGTCATTTCCGGGGACGATGTAGTCAACCTCGTCGGGGTCGCAGTTGGAGTCCACCAGGGCGACCACCGGGATGAAGAGCTTCCGGGCCTCCGAGACGGCTATCTTCTCCTTCCTGGGGTCGATGACGACGACCGCGCCGGGGATCCTGTCCATCTCCTTGATGCCGCTGAGGTTCTTCTCGAGCTTCAGCCTCTCCTTCTCCAGGGAGGCGACCTCTTTCTTGGTGAGGACGCTGTATGTTCCGTCCTCCTTCATGGTCTCGATCTTCTTCAGGCGCTCGATGCTCCTTCTGATGGTGGAGTAGTTCGTGAGCATCCCGCCGAGCCACCTCTGGTTGACGTAGAAGGCCCCCGCCCTCTGGCTCTCGCTCGCTATGGAGTCCTGGGCCTGCTTCTTAGTGCCCACGAAGAGTATGGGCTGGCCCGCCATGGCCTTGTCCTTGACGAAGTTGTAGGCCTCATCGAGGCCCTTCATCGTCTTCTGAAGGTCGATGATGTGGATGTCGTTGCGCTCCCCGAAGATGTACTTTTTCATCTTCGGGTTCCAGCGCTTCACCTGGTGGCCGAAATGCACTCCGGCCTCAAGAAGCTCTTTCATTGTTACTACCGGCATACGTGTCTCCTCCTTCTGGTTTTTTCCTCCGCCCGTCCCCCATGCGCTCCGGACGGAGACCAGCAGGGGGGAGATTCCCCGGGCGTGTGTTTTGGCATGAAAGTTTAACAGAATTAGCCCCTTATTGCAAGGCGCGTGCCGGGTGGTGCGGCCTCCGGCATCCTGATATACTCTACCTGATGGAAGACCCCGGCCGTAAGCGGAAGCCCAACAGGCTCATAGACGAGAAAAGCCCCTATCTTCTGAAGCACGCCTTTAACCCCGTGGACTGGCACCCCTGGGGCGACGAGGCCTTCGAGAAGGCCCGAAGGGAGGACAAGCCGGTATTCCTCTCCGTGGGCTATTCCACCTGCCACTGGTGCAACGTCATGGAGGAGGAGAGCTTCGCCGACCAGGAGGCCGCCTCCCTGATTAACGAGGTCTTCGTGCCCGTGAAGGTGGACCGCGAGGAGCGCCCCGACATCGACAACCTCTACATGAGCGTCTGCCTGATGCTCACCGGAAGCGGCGGATGGCCCCTGACGGTGATCATGACGCCCGACAAAAAACCTTTTTACGCGGGCACTTACTTCCCCAAGGAGAGCCGCTTCGGGCGCATCGGGCTCATGGAGCTCATCCCCCGCATACGGAAGGTCTGGGAGGAACAAAGGGATGAGGTCCTTAATTCCGCGGGCCAGATAACCGATAATTTGTCCCGGCAGAGCGAGGCCGCCCCCGGAAAGGGGGTCGTGGACGCCGCTTTGCTTGATGCCGCCTTCGAGGCTCTCAGAGAGAGCTTCGACCAGGAATACGGGGGGTTCGGCACGGAGCCGAAGTTCCCCACGCCCCACGTGCTCAGTTTTCTGCTCCGCTACTGGAAGCGCTCAGGGGAGGGCGAGGCCCTCGATATGGTGAAGGGCACCCTCCGCGCCATGAGGCGGGGGGGAGTCTTCGACCACCTGGGCTTTGGCTTCCACCGCTATTCCACGGACCGCCGGTGGCTGGTTCCGCACTTCGAAAAGATGCTCTACGACCAGGCCTTGCTGGGCATCGCCTATTCGGAGGCCTACCAGGCCACGCGGGAAGAGGACTTCGCCCGGACGGCCCGCATGGTATTCACCTATGTCCTCCGGGACCTGACCGACCCAGGGGGGCAGTTCTACAGCGCCGAGAGCGCCGACAGCGAGGGCGAGGAGGGGAAGTTCTACGTCTGGACGGCCGGGGAGATGCGCCGGGTCCTCGACAAGACGCAGGCCGGGGCCGCCTCCGCCTACTACGGCGTCGAGGAGGAGGGAAACTTCACGGATCCCCTTAAGGGAGGGAAGACGGGCGAGAACATACTCCATATGGCTAAGGTCCCGGCAGAAGCCGCCGCAGGGCTCGGGATGGGCGAAAGGGAGTTCGATGAGCTTATGGAGAAGGCCCGGGGAAGGCTCTTCGACGTCCGGAACAAGCGTATCCGCCCCGACACGGACGACAAGGTGCTGACCGACTGGAACGGCCTGATGATAGCCGCGCTCTCCATAGGGGCGCGCGCCCTCGGCGAGCCTGGCTACTCCGACGCGGCGGTGCTCGCCGCGGATTTCGTCCTGGAGAAGATGCGCGCCCCGGACGGAAGGCTAATCCACCGGTGGCGGCTCGGCGAGGCCTCCATAGAGGGGCAGGCCGACGACTACGCCTTCATGGTCTGGGGCCTCCTGGAGCTCTACGAGGCCGTCTTCGAGCCCCGATACCTGAAGGCCGCGCTGGAGCTGAACGCGATTTTCATCGAGGACTTCTGGGACCCTGAGAGCGGGGGATTCTTCTTCACGGGCCAGAGGGGCGAACGGATGCTCGTGAGGCAAAAGACCATATACGACGCCGCAGTCCCCTCGGCAAACTCCGTGGCCTTCTTAAATCTTCTGAGGCTCGGCGCCATGACCGCTAACCCCGAAATCCTCGGCCTGGCCTCGAAGCTAGGCAAGGCCTTCTCTGGCACGGTGGGCGAGTCGCCCTCGGCGTACGCCCAGTTCCTCTGCGCCGCGGACTTCGCCCTGGGGCCCTCGGCCGAGGTAGTGGTGGTGGGCGACCCCAAGGCCCCGGACACGGAGGCAATGCTCGAGGCCCTGAGGGGCGCTTTCGCGCCCAGCAAGGTGGTGCTTTTCAGGCCGACTACCGAAGAGAAAGCCGGCATAGACGAGATATCCGGCTTCACCGGGGATCTTCTGGCCAGGGAGGGGAAGGCCACGGCATACGTGTGCAAGGGGCAGAGATGCGAAAACCCCACCACCGACCCCACAGAGATGCTCAGGCTCCTGGGTGCCGGCTGAGCCCGCCCGAAAGCACGCCCTCTGGCTCATGCCCGGGGGAAAGGTTCGGGAAAAGCTGCTTGCCCTCATAACGGGCCTTTCCGAAAGCTACCGGACGCCGCCCTTCGAGCCGCATATCACCCTCCTTGGCGGGCTCGTCTCCTCGGAGGGTGTGCTGGCACACGGGACCAAGGAGCTCGCCTTTTCCTTTGGGCCCTTAGAAGTGGAGCTCGACGGCATGGGCTACGCTGAGGAGTACTACAGGTGCCTCTTTGCCAAGGTTAGGGAGACCGGACAGCTCATGGAGCTGAACCGGAGGGCGAGGGATATCTTCGGTCGCGCCGACGACCCCCCTTTCATGCCCCACGTGAGCCTGATGTACTCAAACATGAGGGCCTCCAAAAAGAGAAGGATGATCCCCCCGCTTGAGGATGAGGTTAGAGGCATGCGCTTCAGGGCTGAAAGGCTGTATCTCTACTTGACGGAGGGCGAGCCGCCCGACTGGCGCGAGGCGGCGAATTATCCGTTTTCAGCCGGGTAGGTGGCCCTTCAGGTCCTCGGGCCTGTCGATGTCCGAGAGGGTGTCTGCATAGCCCACTCTAAGCCCCGCGGCCTCGGCCTTTGCGACGCTCTCCGTAAGGGTCGTCACGGTGGACCATTCGACGCCCGTGAATACAGCCTCCTCGGGCCTCTTTAGCCCCACGAGGTAGTATCCCCCGTCCGTGGCAGGCCCGAAGACCACATCGCTTCCCTCGAGGAGGACGAAGGCCCTCTCTGTTACTGCCGATGAAAGCCCCGGGATATCCACCCCCACCAGGATTGCCTTTTCGTACCCTTCGCCGAGCACCCTCGCGAGGGCGGCGTGCATCTTGAGGCCCAGGTCTCCTTCTGCCTGGGGAAAGGTCCGGAGGCCGAAGCCCTCGAAATAGTCCCCGTCTTCCGGCGGAGTGTAAGAGATAAAGGTGTCGGCGCCGGGCACGCGGCGGAGCTTCTCCACGGTGTCTTCAAGGAGCGACCTGTAGAGGCCGAGCCGTTCGCCCGCTGAGAGCCTTCCGGCGAGGCGCGTCTTTACGTCTTCAATTCTTGGAGATTTAGCGAAGATTATGACGGCGTTCTTCTCCCTCACCTTACGTCCCTGTATCGTCTTGCGAGCTCCTCCGGCGAGGCCCTGAACATGGTGAACGACAACGCCCGCCTCCAGTCCCTGAGCGTCGTGAGCAGGGCCCCCTCGCGGAGCCACCTCCGGGGCAGCGTCCTTACGGGCGGGCCGACGAAGGTTATCCTGCCCCTGCGCCTGAGGCGCTGCGATATCTCGACGTCCTCCATGAGGGGGATGGGGGCGTAGCCCCCAAGCTCGCGGAACGTCTCCCTGCGGAGGAACATCCCCTGGTCGCCGTAGATGAGGCGTGTCAGGTAAGAGCGGAGGTTCGCGCCCCGCTCGATAATTCTGAACCTGAGGGCGGGGTGCTCGATGGAGAGCCAGAACCCCCCCGCCACCACGCCTTCGTCCGAGAGGGCCCTTCTCACGGCGCCAAAGCCACCGGCCGGAAGCACGCAGTCGGCGTGGAGGAAGAGCAGTATGTCGCCCGAGGCGGCCTCGGCCCCTGCGTTCATCTGGGCCGCCCGGCCCCTCCGTGAGGAGACCACCTTGCCTGTGAACTGCCCGGCTATCGAGACGGTGGCGTCGTCGCTTCCCCCGTCGGCTACGATTAATTCCTCGCCGCCCGTGAGACCGAGGGTCGAAAGACACCGGCGCAGGTCTCTTTCCTCGTTTAGCACCGGGACGATTACAGAGATCTTTCCGCCTCCCATACCATCAAGGATAGCACAGCGAATTTTCAGACAGGCGTGGAAGCCATCGAGGAGGGGCGCCGCCCTGTCGTTTGTAAGGGCGCTAACATCAATTCACCGCCCTTCGGTCCTATAATTTCTCATTGCCAAAGCAACCCGTGCTGATATAATTGACTGGTAATGAGGCCGATGGGGCGCCTCCAGGGCTAATGCCGTAAAGAATCGTCTTCCCTAAGATGGCCGACATACTTGCAGCTGACATAGGCGGCACCAACAGCAGGTTCGCCCGCTTCGGGACGGGCGAAGGAGGCAGGCTCTCGCTCGTTGAGACCCACTGGCTTAATACCAGGGATTACCCATTCTTCGAGGCCCTGCTCGGCGGCCTGGCGGACTCAGGCTTCGGCCTCGGCCCCGGAGCTGCCGACATCGTCGTTATAGCCGCCGCGGGACCCATAGAGAGAAACGGAAAGTATTGTTCTCCTCCTTTCATCGACTGGGACATAGACATCTCAAGCCCCGGCAAACTGGGCCTCAGGCGCGCGGCGCTCATAAACGACTTCGTGGCCCAGGCCTGGGCCGTGAAGTCGCCCGCGGTCGAATCGGCAAGGGAAATCCTCAGGGGCACGGCCGTTCCCGACGGGGCCATTGCCGTAATAGGCGCGGGCACAGGGCTCGGGCAGGCCGCCCTCGTCCCTGACGGCGAGGGGGGATACGCCGCCGCTCCTTCGGAGGGAGGGCACGCCGAGTTTCCCCTCTACGAAGGGCGTGAGTGCGACTTCGCGGAGTTCTTAAAGAGAGAGACCGGGGACTCCTATCCCACGGGAAACATGGTGGTGTCGGGCAGAGGCCTTTCGCTCATCCACTGGTTCCTCACAGGCCGGAGGCTCGAACCTCGCGAGGTCACTTCCGAGCTGGCAGGCGACTCCGAAACGCTGCGCTGGGCCGCCCGGCTCTACGGAAGGGCCTGCCGCGACTACGCCCTCCAAGTGCTTGCCACAGGTGGGCTTTACGTGGCCGGAGGAGTGGCGGCGAGGACGCCGGCGATAGTCGAACACAGGGAGTTCGAGGCCGAGTTCCGGCGCTCGCCCAAGATGGCGGAGGTGCTTTCGCGGATACCCGTCTATCTCGTCGCCGACCAGGACAGCGGCCTCTGGGGCGCGGCCTTCTACGGCCTGATGAAACTCGCGAAAAAGGGCGAGGGAGGATAGGCCGGGGAGCATGGAGAGGAAGACCGTAAAGAAGCTGGCCGTGGTCGGAGCTGTGGCGGCCCTGGTAGCGGCCTTCTGGTATTTCGACCTCGGGCAGTACCTCACTCTTTCCTACATCAAGGAGTCGCGGGAGGGCTTCCAGGACCTCTATTCGGAGCACCGGGCGGAAGTGATAGCGGCGTTCATGGGGGTTTACATACTGGTGACCTCCCTTTCGCTTCCGGGGGCGGCCGTGATGACTCTTGCGGCGGGCGCCCTCTTTGGCCTCCTCGTGGGCGCCGTGATGGTCTCCTTCGCCAGCACCATAGGGGCCACCATAGCCTGCTTCATGTCGAGGTTCGTCCTCAGGGACTGGGTGCAGGGCAGGTTCGGAAGCAGGCTTCACAAGATAAACGAGGGCGTGGAGCGCGAGGGGGCCTTCTATCTGTTCACGCTAAGGCTGATTCCCCTATTCCCCTTCTGGCTCATAAACCTGGCCCTCGGGGTAACGAGGATGCGGCTTCGGACCTTCTACTGGGTCTCGCAGGTGGGCATGCTCCCAGGGACGATAGTCTACGTGAACGCTGGAAAGGAGCTCGGGAGGATAGAGTCCGCCTCCGAGATATTCACTTTCAGGCTGATAGCATCCTTCGCCCTCCTGGGGCTCTTCCCGATAACGGCGAAGAAGCTCGTCCAGCTCTACAGGTCAAAGAAGGGAAGGAAATCTGTAACCACTTCCGGGTCATAGGAGGACTGCGAGATGGCTGATTTCGACTACGACATAGGGGTGCTCGGCGGCGGCTCGGCGGGCCTGACGGTCACGGCCGGCTCGGCCCAGCTCGGGGCGAAGACCATCCTTATCGAAAAGGAGGGAAGGCTCGGCGGCGACTGCCTGCACTTCGGGTGCGTGCCGAGCAAGACCCTCATCAGGACGGCCCACGTCTATCACATGATGAAGAATGCAGCGAGGTACGGCCTGCCCGGCGTGGAGGTCGGGCCCGTGGACTACCGCGATGTGGCAAAGAGGATACAGCACGTGATTGGCACGATACAGAAGCACGACTCGAAGGAGAGGTTCTGCTCCCTGGGGGCCCGGGTGGAGTACGGGGAGCCGGAGTTCGCCGACGAGCACACGGTGAGGCTCGGGGGCAAGAGGTTTACGGCCAAGAACTGGGTTGTCTGCACGGGCTCCTCCCCCGCCGTGCCCCCCATCGAGGGGCTCGACAAGACCCCCTTCCTGACCAACAAGGACATCTTCTATCTCGACCGGCTGCCGAAGTCCATGATCGCCCTGGGCGCGGGCCCCATAGCCGTGGAGATGTGCCAGGCCTTCACGAGGCTGGGCACGAAGGTCACGGTTATCCAGCGGAGCGGCCAGATACTTAGCAGGGAGGACAGGGACATGGCCGACGCCCTCATGAACGTCCTCGAGGGCGAGGGCGTGGAGTTCCGCCTTAACACCGGCATAAAGAGGGTGAGGGACCTCGGCTCCGAAAGGGAAGTGGTGGTCGAGCAGGGGGGCAGGGAAAGGAGCCTCAAGGCGGAATGCATACTCCTGGCCCTCGGAAGAGAGGGGAACCACGGCCCCCTGGGCCTCGAGGCCATAGGCGTCGAGGCCGACAGAAAGGGCATCAAGGTGGACGCGAGGCTGAGGAGCCCGGCGCAAAAGCACATCTATGCCGCGGGCGACGCCACCGGGAAATTCCTCTTCACCCATGCGGCGGGCTACGAAGGGAGCATCGTGGTCAGTAACGCCATATTCCGCCTGCCGAGGAAGACCGACTACACCCTTCTGCCCTGGTGCACCTACACGGACCCCGAGCTCGCCAGCATAGGCATGAACGAGGTCCGCGCCAGGGAGGCGGGCCTCGACTACACCGTCTGGGTCGAGGAGTTCAGGGGCAACGACAGGAGCCTGGCCGAGGGCGAGGAGGTGGGGAGGATAAAGTTGCTCCTTGACGGCCGGGGAAAGCCCATCGGCGTCCAGATACTTGGCCCCCAGGCCGGAGAGCTCATAAGCGAGTGGGTCGCGGCGCTAAACGGCAAGGTCAAGCTCACGAGCCTCGCGGGGGCGGTGCACCCCTATCCGACCCTGGGGGAGATAAACAAGAAGGTGGTGGGCAACTACATCTCCGAGAAGCTCTATTCCGAGACCGTCAAGAAGGGCCTCAGATTCTTCTTCCACCTGAAGGGCAGGGCCGCCTGCCGGTAGGGGCTCATGTACAAGAAGATAAGCGACTACGGCATCATCGGGGACCTGCACACCGTGGCCCTCGTGGGCCTGGACGGCTCGATAGACTGGCTCTGCATGCCCTACATAGATTCGCCCAGCATCTTCGCAGCCATCCTGGACGACGAAAAGGGAGGTCGCTTTTCGGTAAGTCCCGTGGGGGAGGGCTGGCAGTCCACGGCGATGTACGAGCCGGGCACCAACGTCCTCGTAACCACCTTCAGGACCCCCTCGGGCCTCCTCAAGCTCACGGACTTCATGCCCGTCCATCCGGGGGTGGAGCGAGGGGCAGAGAAGGAGCGCCACGAGATATTCAGGCTCGCCCAGTGCACGGAGGGCGAGGTGAGGGTGAGGGCCTACTTCGACCCCCGCTTCGACTACGCCAGGGCCGAGGCCTACCTAAGGAGGGAGGGAAACGGCATCCTGGCAAGCTCAGAGGCGGGCGAGAGCCTATACCTGGCCTCCTCCGAGGAGATGACCATCTCCGGGTGTGTGTGCGAGGCGGAGTTTAGCCTTTCGGAGGGACAGGGGGCGTGGCTGAACATGACGTACGGCCCCTCAAGCGGCGAGGGGCTCGACCCGGCAAGGGCCGAAAAGGCCCTCGAGGAGACCGAGGACTACTGGAGGGAGTGGCTCAGGAAATCCGAGACGGGGCGCCCCCTGGACCTCGGCAAGTACAAGGACATGGTGGAGCGCTCGGCACTGGTGCTCAAGCTCCTCTATTACGCCCCCACGGGGACCATAGCCGCGGCCCCCACCACCTCGCTTCCAGAGGAGATAGGGGGCATGCGGAACTGGGACTATCGCTTCACCTGGATAAGGGACGCCTCCTTCACCCTCCGGGCGCTCTTCAACCTGGGGCACCTCTCGGAGACCGAGGGGTACCTCCGGTGGATTACGGGAGTGCTCAGGGAGCACGGGACCGGAAGGCTCCAGATAATGTACGGCCTCCGGGGTGAGGAGGACCTCCGGGAGGAGGAGCTTCCTCATCTCGAGGGCTACATGGGCTCGAGGCCAGTGCGCATCGGAAACGCCGCGGCGCGGCAGCGGCAGCTGGACATATACGGGGAGATCATGGACGCGGCCCTGAAGCTCTCGGACTACGTGGGAAAGATAGACCCCGGGGCCTGGCCCTACCTCCGGGGCATATGCGACCACGTCGTGAAACACTGGGGGGAGAAGGACTCGGGCATATGGGAGGTGAGGGGAGGCCCCTGGCATTTCGTATATTCGAAGGTCATGTGCTGGCTGGCCCTGGATAGGGGGACAACCATAGCCAGGAGGTACGGCTTCCCCGCCGACCTCGACAGATGGGAGCGGACCATGGGGGAGATAAGGGCCGAGGTGCTCGCCAGGGGCTGGAGCGATGAGAAGAAGAGCTTCGTTCAGCACTACGATACAGAAGCCCTCGATGCCTCGAGCTTGGTGTTCCCCATGCTGGGGTTCGTCCCCTTCGACGACCCGAGGGCGAAATCGACCATGGAGGCCGTCCGGAAGGAACTCGGCCACGGGGGCTTTCTATACCGCTACCGGAGCGAGGACGGCCTCAGGGGCGGCGAGGGCGTGTTTCTCCTCTGCAACTTCTGGCTCGTGGACAACCTCGTGGAGCAGGGCAGGCTGGAGGAGGCCGAGGTGCTCCTGGCGAAGATGGAGGCAGTGGCGAATCACCTGGGGCTGTTCTCCGAGCAGTACGACCTGGAGACGGGCGAGCTCCTGGGGAATTTCCCCCAGGCCTTCACCCACATAGGGTACGTAAACAGCGTGGTGGCCCTGGTCTCGGCCCGGGCGGAGCGCGAGGAAAGGGAGCATGTCCACAGGAAAGCCCCGCTTGTGGGCAAGGTCGTCCTGAACGACGGGGAGCCCGGGAAGGAGGTCCGCCCCGAGGAGATGGCCCGGAGGCTCAAGGGCCAGATGAACATCCTCCGGGGGGCCTTCTTTGATACCCGCACCGGCCGGGTGGCCTACGAAAAGATGCGCCGCTCCGAGGCCTACAAGGAATACCTGGAGCTAAGTTACGCCCTAAACAGGATGGACCTCGGCTCCCTGAAATCGAGGGAGGAAAGGCTCGCTTTCTGGATAAACCTCTATAACGTGCTCGTCATCCACGGCGTAATAGAGCTCGGCGTCAGGGACTCAATCAAGGAGGTGAGGGGGTTTTTAAAGCGCGTGCAGTACGGGATAGGCGGCATGCTGTTTTCCCCCGAGGACATCGAGCACGGCATACTCAGGGGAAACCGTCGCCCCCCGCTCTCGCCGCTCCGAAGGTTCGGAGGCGGAGACCCCAGGCTCGGGCACGCGGTGAAGCCCCTGGAGCCGAGGGTCCACTTCGCCCTCGTCTGCGCCTCCGTTTCCTGCCCCCCGGTGGGGGTATATACGCCCGAGGAACTGGACAGGGAGCTCGACATCGCAGCCCGAACGTTCATAAACGCCGGGGGCGTTGTGCTTGATAGGGAGGCGAAGAGGGTGTCGCTTTCGAGGATATTCAAGTGGTACGCCCCGGACTTCGGAGACTCAATGGCCGGAAGGCTTAGCTTTTTGGCAGGGTTCTTCTACGACGAAGGGGAAAGGGAATTCCTCAGGAAGAACGCCGATTCGCTCTGGGTGGACTACCAGGACTACGATTGGCGGCTGAACAGGGGCTAATGCCCGAGCAGGCTGCCCAGGAACCCCCGCCTCGCTCCCTCCCTCTCCCGCTCGTAAAATATCTCCAGGGCCTCCGCCTCGCCGCCGTCGAGCCATATGCCCCCGCATTTGACGCACTTGTTTATCATCACCTGCGAGCAGTAGGCGTATTCGCGCCTCTCCATCTCGGAGCCGCACTTGGGGCACTTTATCTCGTGCCGCGCCATCTGCCGGGCCTTTTCGTAGGCCCCCGCGACGAGGTCGGGGAAGCGCGACATCATCTCCGACCAGTCATGCTCGCGGACCTCCTCCACCTTTTCGAGCTCTCCCCGGTCCAGGAACAGGCCCTTGCACTCGGGGCAGGCGTCGGCCATGACGCCGTCTTCGTAGCGCACCGGGGACAGATTCTTTCCGTCGCGCGGACACTCCATGGTTAGATTATAGCAGGGTCTCCGCC
>JARRNG010000004.1:0-36860 GCA_037385265.1 Nitrospirota bacterium | reverse complement strand
CGCAATCGACGAGCGATTCCAGCTCGTTGATGTTCGGAAGGCGCCACAGGGCGTCCGAGCTTCCGTTGAGCCTTGCCACCGCTTCGAGGGCTCCCTGCCAGGTCAATTTTCCATCCGTGAGGCTTGCCGCCCTGGCCCAGCGGAGCCCGGTAAGGTTGTCTATCACGGCGTCTCCGGCCACCTCGAACCGCGGCTCGGGCCACGGAACTCCCATCTTCAGCTCGCCGTCCTGGCCAGTTCCCGCGCATTCCGCGGGCCGGCCCGCCGGGTCGAAACACCGCGCCTGCCCCGTGCGGGGCAGTACCCCCGTGCTCTCCCCCCTTACGGGCCAGAGCAGGAAGAACTGCTCCTTGCCGCCATAGAACATCCGGGCTCCCTCCATGTGTACGTACCAGGCGAAGGCCGTGTTGATGGCGGCGGTGGTCGAGGTCCAATACCATCCTAGGAAGATGTTTTCAAAGGGGTGCCCCTCGGGAAGGGCCGGCTTCCTCGTCTGGTGGCTCATAAGGCTCCTGAGCTCTCTCCGGTTGGGAAGGCGCCAGTCGGAGTGGCCGAAGGCCTCATCGCGATTCATCCCGGAGACGAACTCCAGGGCCTCCGCCCAAGATAGGGGGAACTCCGCCGGGTTGGCGTCGCGCGTCCACACTAGCCCCGTCAGAGTGTCCCGCACGGTCTCGCCCAGAGGCTCGAACCTGGGCGAGGGCCAGGGGACTCCCTTGCCGAACTCGGCGTCCTGGCCGCTGCCCCTGCAAGGGACCTCTCGGCCCGGAGTGTCGTGGCAGGTCTTCTGACCCGTCTGCAGATACCCCCTCGGCATCCTTCACTATGATATCAAACGGTGATAGAATCGAACCCATCAAAGAAGAACACGAAAGCCACGGGGGACACGCCGGGCATAAGGGCCATGGGGGAGAAGGAGGACACGGGGGCCACGAGAGCCACCACGCCCACATGGTGGCGGACTTCAGGCGGAGGTTCTGGATATCCCTTGCCGCCACGACGCCCATACTCGTAATCTCTCCCCTGATACAGAAGTTCCTGGGCTTCAGCCTCGCCTTCCCCGGCGACATGTACGCCCTCTTCGCCCTCTCCTCCTTCGTCTTCTTCTACGGCGGCTGGCCCTTCCTCAAGGGCCTCTTCGACGAGTTGGGGAAGAAGAGCCCCGGCATGATGACCCTCATAGCCCTGGCCATCTCCGTGGCCTACTTCTACAGCTCGGCGGTGGTCTTCGGCCTTGCGGGGAAGGTCTTCTTCTGGGAGCTGGCGACTCTTATAGACATCATGCTCCTGGGCCACTGGATAGAGATGAAGTCCGTGATGGGCGCCTCGAAGGCCCTTGGAGAGCTCGCCAAGCTGCTCCCATCAGAGGCCCACCTCCTGAAAGAGGACGGCAGCGCCGAGGACGTGCCCCTCGACGAGCTCAAAGGCGGCGACAGGGTGCTCGTCAAGCCCGGCGAAAAGGTCCCGGCGGACGGGGAGATCGTTGAGGGCAAGACCTCGGTCAACGAGGCCATGCTCACCGGAGAGTCGAAGCCCGTGGAGAAAGCTAAAGGCAACAAGGTCATCGGCGGCTCCATAAACGGCGAGGGCTCCCTGACTGTGGAGATACAGAAGACCGGGGCCGACTCTTTCCTTTCGCAGGTCATAGACCTCGTCAGACGGGCCCAGGAGAGCAAGTCCAGGACGCAGGACCTGGCCAACACGGCCGCTTTCTGGCTTACGGTAGTGGCCATAAGCGTGGGAGCCTTGACGCTGTTCGTATGGCTTGGCCTCGCGCGAAGGGACTTCGCCTTCTCGCTGGAGCGGACTGTGACCGTGATGGTCATCACCTGTCCCCACGCCCTCGGGCTTGCCGTTCCGCTGGTCGTGGCCGTCTCCACGGCCCTCTCCGCCCAGAACGGCCTTTTAATAAGAAACCGCGCCGCCTTCGAAAAGGCCAGGAACATCCAGGCCATAATCTTCGACAAGACGGGCACCCTCACCGAGGGGCGCTTCGGCGTCAGCGACATCCTCAGCCTCGGCGGCGAGTACTCCGAGGATGAGATACTCAAGCTGGCCGCAAGCGTCGAGGCCCACTCCGAGCACCCTATAGCCAAGGGCATCACCTCCTCGGCGAAGGACACTTACAAGGTCTCCGATTTCGAGTCCATAACTGGCAAGGGCGCCAGGGGCAAGGTCGAGGGCAAGGAGGTCATGGTGGTCAGCCCGGCATACCTCCGAGAAAACAGCATGGAGGCCACTGAGGAAAGGCTCGACGAGCTTTCCTCGCAGGGCAAGACAGTGGTTTACGTGCTCGTGGACGGAAAGGTTGCTGGCGCCCTGGCCCTGGGCGACATCATCAGGGAGGAGTCCAAGAAGGCCATATCCGCGCTCAAGGACATGGGCATCAAGTGCATGATGCTCACCGGCGACAGCGAGCTCGTGGCCAGGTGGGTCGCGAAGGAGTTGGGCCTCGACGACTACTTCGCCGAAGTGCTTCCCCAGGAGAAGTCCGAGAAGGTCAAGGAGGTGCAGGCCAGGGGCCTGGTGGTGGCCATGACCGGCGACGGGGTAAACGACGCCCCCGCGCTGGCCCAGGCCGATGTGGGCATCGCCATCGGGGCGGGCACCGACGTGGCTGTGGAGACGGCCGATATAGTGCTTGTTAAGAGCAACCCCCTTGACGCCGTGGCCATAATCGGCCTGGCCAAGGCCACCTACGCGAAGATGGTCCAGAACCTCGCCTGGGCCACGGGTTACAACGCCTTCGCCATCCCCCTTGCGGCAGGAGTGCTTTATAAATACGGCATACTCCTTAGTCCCGCCATGGGGGCGGTGCTAATGTCGCTGAGCACCGTGATAGTGGCCGTTAACGCAAAGTTCCTGAAGATAAGGAAGGACGTCCCGGAGGGGTAACTTGAGAAAGGCGAACTCCAGAGCAGGACTGGCGCTGATAATACTCATAGCCGCTCTTCTGGCCGCGCTTTATTTCGTGCGGCCTCCGGGGCTTCCCCAGCCGGTCCCTCCCGAGGAAGACGCGTACGTGCCCGATACCCTGCACGAGGGCTCCCTGCCCGGAGTAACGTGGGTTGACGACATCCACCCCATCTTCACGAGAAACGAGTGCGTCAAGTGCCATATCCGCGGGTTCGAGGCCATAGCCGAGGGGCTGGAGAAGTTCGCCCTGGGGCTCATCGACCCCAGGAACAAGAAGAACGCCTTCTGGAGCTACCACGAGCTCGTGTATGCCGAAGGCCCGCCGCAGATACAAAAAGGGGAGACCCTCAGGGACGGCCAGTGCTGCTGGCCCCGGGGGATGCCTCCCCCGCAGCAGCGCCGAATCTGGCCGGGTCATCCCGAGCGGAGCGCAATAATGCGGAAGCTGGAGAGGGACTACTTCGACTGGCGAAGACCGCCCAGGTTCTTCGAAGAGGGGCTGGCCCTCAATTGGGGCCTTCCCATGCCAATGTACGACCCTGAAGGAGCCACAAGTGAGCCCGAGCGCCCGATAGCAAGGCAGTTCAAGATCCGGCCCTTCTACGAGAGGATACTCCTCCACGCCTCCCTCTGGCTCGGAGGCAGCAAGGACGAGCTCCACTCCTGGCCCCCTCGGATTCCAGCGCGGGACAGGGCCCTGCTTCGCTACTGGATTAACAACTCCATGCAGCTGATGGAGGACGGCACAGCCCTCGAAGTCGAGGTGGTGGACTCTTTGGGCTCGCCCGTGGGCGGGGCCGTGGTAAGGCTTGTCGGCAACTACAATTCCCCCGAGGTAAGGGCGGTGGCCGACGAGATAGCCCTTGAGACCGGCTCCGGGGGCTTCGCCCGGCTACAATTCCCGAAATACAGCGTGGTGACCGCCCTCTGGTATCTTTCGGCCTCCCGCGGCGGCTCCGGGACGGGCTATCAAACGGCCTTCCTCTCCGAAGGAAAGACTACCAAAGCACGGATAGTCCTGCCCCCTCCCGGAGGCGTCGCGAAAGCGGCGCATCTTCATTAAATATTCACACCAATCCGCCATAGTTTCATCAAGCGATGGAACGAGTGGACCTCAAGAGATACCTCACGGGCGGCTTGGCCGGATTCGTTCTGGGGCTGTTTTTTGTGCATCCCTTGTCCATGGTCTTTCAGGGCCTTGTCCACCCGATAAGCGGGGTGGAATTGAGCAGGGTGTTTAAGGCCTTCAGCGTCCACCACCTGCCAATGGCCTTCTTCTTCGCCCTCTTGGGGGCGCTCGTCGGCGCGGCCATAGTCTTCCACCTCAACGTCATTACCCGGGAGAGGCGGAAAGTCAAGGTCCTTGAGGGCCTGCTTCCGATATGCTCCTATTGCAAGAAGATCCGCGACGACACGGGCACTGAAAAAGGCGAAGGCGAATGGCATGAAATCGAGCACTACATAGCCAGCCGCTCGGAGGCCGACTTCACCCACGGCGTATGCTGGAATTGCTATGAAAAATACCTGAAGGAGGAACTGGAGGAGTGCGTAAAATAGCGCCTTGACATTAGTCGCGTTTGTGGTAAATTCTGCGTGGGAGCAGCGTATAAATTTATAGTGCTTCTAAAGGAGGCTATCAGCGATGAAGAGGATATTGATAGTATTTATGGTGGTTGCCCTTACCCTCGTGGTAACCCACGAAATGGCCGCGGCACAGATGGGTCCCGGAATGATGGAACAAGGCCAAGGATACGGCGGAGGGCAGCAGCAGGGACAGCAGCAGGGCCATGGATGGGGCTACAATTGTCCTGGCCCCGGCGCCATGCACGGCTATGGCATGGGCCCCGGTATGATGGGCGGCTGGGGCGGCTACGGCATGGGCCCTGGCATGGGCGGCTATGGCATGGGCCCTGGCATGATGGGCGGCTGGGGCGGCTACGGCATGGGCCCCGGATACGGCCCCATGAACCAGAAGTTCCTCGACGAGACCAAGGACATGAGGCGAGAGCTCAACACGAAGATGTTCGACTACATGGAAGAGATAAGAAAGCCGCAGCCCGACCAGAAGAAACTCGATAGCCTGCGCGGGGACATCTGGAACCTCAATAAGCAGATATACGAAAAGTACAGCCAGTGATTACAGCGCGCGGGGGAGGCGGGTTCCCCGGAACCCGTCTCCCCTGGCGCCTGATGGAGGAGTCATGAACGTTTTGGCAGCAGCAGAAAATATCTACCCCCATGTCCAGGGCGGCTGGGGCGGTTGGGGCATGGGCCCCGGCATGGGCGGCTACGGCATGGGCGGCTACGGCGGTGGGCTCTGGGGCATTCTAATGATCGTCTTCTGGGTGGCCGTGATAGTGGGGATAATCTTCCTTATCCGGTGGCTCGCCGTAAGCTCCAGGAGCCATGAAAGGCCCGCTCATACAGAGGATACCGCCATGGAGATTCTCAGGCGGCGCTTCGCCAGCGGTGAAATAAGAGATTCTCAGGCGGCGCTTCGCCAGCGGTGAAATAAGCAAAGAGGAGTTCGAGGAAAGGAAGAGAATTCTCAAGCCCTGACACCAGGCGGCTTTCCCGCGCAGGCCGGGATTGATTAAAATAACCCCATGGCAGGCCTGCGGAAAGTTCTCTTCATCAGCACCAACCGGTATCGGTTTCCCCCGGTAATTCCCCTCGGTGTCGAGTATCTGGCAAGTTCGCTCAGGCGCGAGGGGTTCGAGGTCCAGGTGCTGGACCTGTGCTTTTCTGAGAGCCCGAAGTCCGACATTGCGAGGGCGGTGAGCGACTTCGCGCCCGAGGCCATCTGCCTCTCCATCCGGAACGTGGACACCGTGCTCTGGCCGGAGACCGAGTACTTCCTCCCCGAGGTGAGAGATTACGTGGCCTACCTGAGGGAGCTGACCCCGGCGCAGATAATCATGGGCGGCTCGGCCCTCTCGGCGGACCCCGAAGCCATATTGGATTACGTAGGCGCCGACGTCGCCGTCTGCGGAGACGGCGAAAGCGCCCTGGCCCCCATCCTTAGAGAGCCACACGCTCTGAGCCCCTTCAAAGGGAGAGTTGTGGTCGGCAGCCCCTCGGCGCCGTCGGCGCTCACACGCAGGGAGAAAGACTTCGACTACGCGGCCTACGTTGCCGAGGGCGGCGTCCACGGCTTCGAGACGCACAGGGGCTGCTCCTCGTCGTGCGCCTACTGCATGGAAGCTAAGAGGCCCGTGGCCTTCCGCGAGCCGCGGGAGGTGGTTGCGGAGCTCGGGGCGCTCGTCGAATCGGGATTCAGGGATCTCCACCTCTGCGACTCCGAGTTCAACGAGGACCTCGGCTACTCGCTCAAATTCCTGAGGGAGATGGCCGGGGAGGACCTGGGGCTCCGGTGGGCCCTTTACATGAAGCCCGGCGACTCCCCGCCGGAGCTAATGAAGCTCCTGAGGAAGTCAGGGGCTTACCTGATAACCCTCTCGGTCGATTCCCTCCCAAGGGACGCCGGATACCGGAAGGGCATCGAAGACATCGTGCGGGGGGCGAGGGACGCGGGGATAAGGACCGCCGTGGACCTCCTGGCCGGCGTCCCCCGCGAGAGCGAGAGCGATACATCGAGGGCCCTCGACCTCTTCCGCGAGGTCCGTCCCGACGAGGTGGTCGTGAACACGCACATCCGGCTCTACAGGAAACTTGGGGTCACCAGGGTTATCGAGGCCGACGCTTCGCTCCGCAAGTTCGTAAGCGGGGGCGAAGCCGGCGGGGGGTATCTCGCTCCGGTCTTCTATTGCCACCTCGACCGCGAGAGGCTGAGGGAGCTCATCGGCGGCGACGGCCTCTTCAAGATAGCCGGCGAAGACAAGGGCGTGAACTACCAGAGGGCGTAGGCCTCACTTCGATGAAATTCCCCCTGATACTATGAAAGCCATTATCTCTCCACTGTCGGCGTCCAGGGGCGTGACCTGCTCCGCCGGTACCATGATGAGATTGCCGGCGAAATTATAGGACTGGGGCAGGTAGACCGCCACCGTGTCCTTGAGGCCGAAACCATCAAGGCTGTCGCAGGTCATGAAACCCAGGACCTGGACCCCGCCGCCCAGGGATACCGCCACGGGCCTCCGGAAGCTCCCCTTCTCCCCGACAAAGGCGTGTATCAGGTCCTTTATGGCGGAGTAGATCATCTTCACGAGGGGGAGCCGCCTCATCGTCTCGTCCACCACGCGGGCGGCCCACCTCATGAGGAAATTCGAGGTGAGGAAGCCAACGACGGTTATCACTACAAGTGTGAGCAGAAAGCCCATGCCCGGCACAGGGAAGTCGAAGAGCCTGTCTATGCGGACGAATATGGCGTATATGACGTAGACCGTGGCAACCACCGGCACCAGAAAGGCAAGGCCGTTCAGAAAATATTTGCTGAGCTGTCTCATGGGAATCTCCTTTGGCGGATTTCGATTATTTTACCTAAACTCGAGTAATACGTGGGTGTTAATTCTCAAAAGGGGTCGGAATCCCATCGGAATCCCATGGACAGCCGCGCCAGGGGGATATGCTGCAATCGGCCCGGAGGTTCTAAATTCTTCCTTATTTCTTTCCCTTGGCCCGGCACTTCGCGCAGAGGCCGAAAATGTCGAGCTTGTGGCTCGTCATCACAAACCCATGGTCGCGGGCGAGCTTCTCCTGGAGCTCCTCTATCCGCGGGTCCACCACCTCTATGCTCTTCCTGCAACGCTCGCAGATCAGGTGGTCGTGGTGCTCGTGGCCGTATTCATGCTCGTAGCGGGTCAACCCCTCGCCGAAGTCCACTTCCCGCGCGATGCCCGACTCCGAAAGGAGCTTCAGCGTCCTGTAGACAGTGGCCTGCCCTACCGCGCGGTCCTTCCTTTTCACCAGGCTGTAGAGGTCCTCGCTGCTCACGTGCCGCTCGGTCTTGAGGAACACATCGACTATTAGGCTCCTCTGGGGGGTCATCCTGAGGCCTCTTTCCACCAAAAACTGCTCGAACCTCGACTTGGCGTCCGCGGCCATCTCATCTCCTGATACTGATATTCATTTTCATATATCATAGCGGCGGGGGAACGCCTTTGTCAAGAACTCCTCCCATTGCGAAAGGAGTCCCTCCGGGGCCTCCCGCTCCGCTGTAATTTCTTCATGGAGAGAAATATAATGGCATTAGGAAGGAGGCCCCGGTTGTCCGATTACGAGGAATGGGAAGAGATATACAGGCGGCATCCCCTGAAGGAGCTTCCCTGGGAGCGCGGCAAGCCCAGGGAGGCCCTGGTGGAGGTGGTCGAGGGGGTCCTGGTTGCGCCAGGAAGGGCCCTCGACACCTGCTGCGGTGCCGGCACGAACGACATATATCTCGCCAGGAAGGGCTTCGCCGTCTCGGCAATGGACATATCGTCCACGGCCGTGCGGTATGCCGAGGGAGCGGCCCGCAGGGCGGGCGTGGAGATAGACTTCAGGGTGGGAAGCTTCCTAGACCTGCCCCAAGCGAGCTCGGAGTTCGACTTCGTCCTCGATAGCGGCTGTTTCCACCACGTGCTTCCCCAGGACAGGGCCAAATACATATCCGAAGTCCGGCGCGTATTGAAACCCGGAGGGACGTACCTCCTCATCTGTTTCAGCGACCGGAACGGCCCGGCCTGGAACCACTTCGCCGAGGGAAACCTCAGGGAGCTCTTTTCGAGGTTCTTCGATATCCTCTGGGCCAAGCATATGGGCACCTTGGAGGGCGACGAAGTGGTCAGGTACTTCCACAACCTCCTGATGAAGGCGGCCCGGTGAGCTCCGACCGCGCGGACCCAGGCCCCCTTCCGCTGCGCCTCCTTGCGGGGATATTCATCTCCTCTTCGGCCGCCATAGCCTTCGAGATAACGCTTACGAGGGTGTTTTCGATATCCCTTTGGTATCACTTCGCCTTCATGGTAATAAGCATCGCCATGCTCGGCATCGGCCTAAGCGGCACGGTCCTGTCGCTTGCGCCCGGGCTAAAGAGAAGGGAACATTTGGGCCTCTACGGCCTCGGCCTCGGGCTTACGCTGTTTATCGGCTACGTGGGCACCAACCTCATACCCTTCGACCCGGCCAGGCTGGCCTGGGACCGGCAGCAGCTCCTCTACATCGGAGCGTACTATATCCTCCTGGCACTTCCGTTCTTCTTCTTCGGCCTCGTAGTGGCAACGTCCTTCGCCCTGGAAAGCGAAAGGGCATCCCTCGTCTACGGAGCGGACCTTCTCGGGGCCGGAGGGGGCTCGGTGGCGGCCATCCTCCTGATGTCGGGGCTCGGGCCCGAAGGAAGCGTATTCGCCATATCCGCGGGCGGCCTCGTGGGGGCCGCCCTCCTCGGAAGGCCCAGGGTCGCCGCCGCGCTTCTTGTGGCGCTAATGGTCCTTGCCGGCGTTAACCCGGACTTCATGAAAATCCGCTTGTCCCAGTACAAGGGGCTAGAGCAGGCCCTCCGCTACCCGGGGGCCGAACTCATAAAGACCTACTACAGCGGTTTCTCCCGGGTGGACGTCTTCGAAAGCCCCCTGGCGAGGTTCGCCCCGGGGCTGAGCCTTAAGTACCTCGAACCTCTTCCGCGCCAGTTGGGGCTCGCGGTGGACGGCGCGGGGATAGACGCCATCACCGATGCCGGGAGCGATATGGAGTTCCTCGGCTTCCTGCCCTCGGCCCTGCCCTACGAGCTCGCTGAAAGGCGCAGCGTCCTCGTCGCGGAGCCCGGGGGAGGCCTGAACGTGCTTTTGGCGAGACACTACGGTGCGGGCTACGTGGAGAAGGCCGAGTCCGTTCCCATCGTCGTCGAGGTCGTGCGAGACGACTACGGGGACTTCTCGGGAGGAATCTACGGCTCGGACACTTTCGAGAAACTCGCCAGGAGCCGGCTGCTTTCGACCGACAGGAAGTACGACCTCATAGACATCTCGCTCACGGGCGCCGTCCCGTCGGGGGCCTTCGGCATGTCCGAGGACTACGCCCTCACCGTCGAGGCCTTCAGGGAATACCTGGACCACCTTTCGAAAGACGGAGTACTGAGCCTTGAGACGTACCTCGTCCCCCCGCCCAGGACGGAGCTCAGGCTTCTGACGACCGGGCTTGCCGCCCTCGAGGATATGGGTGTGCGAAGGCCTGCTGAGCACATCGCCGCCCTGAGAAGCTGGGGGAGCATGGCCTTGGTTTTCAAGAAGACCCCTTTCGAAGAGCGTGAGATTAGCGCGCTCAAGGATTTCGCGAGGTCAAGGAGCTTCGACCTCCTCTACTACCCTAGCATCAGGGAGTCAGAGACGAACATCTACGTCGAAATGCCAAATAAAGATTACTACAGGGCCTTCAGGGCGATTGTCGACCCGGCCACGAGGGACAATTTCCTTCGCGATTACGTTTTCGACGTCACGCCTGTGCACGACGAAAGCCCCTACTTCCACCACTACCTGAAGCTTGGCAGGCTGCGGGAGACCACCGCAGTTATGGGAGGCAAATGGCAGTACTTCGTCGAGGAGGGATACCTACTTCCCGCGGTGCTCGCGCAAGTGCTCGTCCTTAGCCTCGTCCTTCTGCTTCTTCCCGCCTTCGGAAAAGGGGCCCGCGCGAAGCCGTCCCCTGACCTTGCGTATTTTGCGCTCCTGGGGCTGGGGTTCATGTTTGTAGAGATCCCGCTTATCCAGGCGATGATTCTTCCCCTTGAAAACCCCTCCTACGCCGTCGCGGTGGTGCTGGCCTCGGTTCTCGTTTGGTCGGGGGCCGGAAGCCTGCTGAGCCAGAGATTCGCCCTCTTGAGGACCCCCCGAACGGTTCTGGCGCTTGCGGCGCTGGTCGTGCCATACGGCCTGCTCCTTTCGTTGGGAGCGGAAAGAATTGCCGCCTACCCCATCGCCATGAAGTTCGCCCTCACCTTCCTGCTCGCCTCTGCGGCTGGAGTTCTCATGGGAATACCGTTTCCCATGGGAATGAGGCTTCTGGGCAGGAAGTCGCCCGGCCTCATACCCTGGGCCTGGGCAATAAACGGATGTTTCTCGGTCCTGGCCCCCGTGGTGGCCACCATGCTTGCGCTGGAGTTTGGATTCGACACGGTCCTGTTCCTCGGAGCACTCATGTACCTGGCCGCCTTTGGGATAATAAAGAAAGCCTCGATGGCCTGACCCCTCCGCCCCTGCCCGGAGCCAAACCAGCAAACGCCTCCGAAGGGCATCAGGACGAACTGCGGTTAACTAAGCAATAAACAAAACGGCCAGAAGAAGTGAAAGGGCCACCAGCGCCGCGAGGCCGTGAAGGACTATCAGCATCGCCGGAAGCGGACGACCCCGAAGGTGAAAGGTGAAAAGCACGAGCCCACCCATTGCGGCCAGCACGAAAAGCAGCACCGAAACCGTTACCAGCCCTCCGAGCTGGTCCTTTACATTCGCCACGACGAGGACAGTGAATCCCGTGGCGACCGCAAGTCCGTGCAGCAGGGCCAGGGGTACTGGAACTCTCCTTCTCCGGACGTGCATCACTGTCAGGGTCAGTCCGCCCAGGGCCCCCAACACAAGGATTATGACGGCAATCTTAAGCAGCATCCAGGCCGCCCTCCTTTCAAGACCACCAGCGGGCTCTTCGCCCGGGACATCCTGCCCGAAGGCTATCAGAGAAGATAGGTCCCGTCAACCATTCCGGCGGTGGGATGCGAGCCGGAGACAGACCCCAGTCACTTCTCCACTTTCAGCGCCTCTCCTACCATGGGGACGAACCGGACCGGGCTCATCTGCACGAGCCTCATCTCCCCGCCCTCGAGCTTCGTGGCCAGGGTGAGGGTCTGATAGAACGTCGTCTGCCCCAGAGGGACTATTAGCTTCCCGCCATCCTTCAATTGCTTTATCAGAGACGGGGGTATGTGGTTCACTGCTGCGGTTATTATTATGGCGTCGAAGGGAGCGTGCTCGGGCCACCCGAAGTAACCGTCGGCGTACTTGACGTGGACGTTTCGGTAGCCGAGCTTCTCAAGCCGCTCCTCGGCGCTCTGGGCCAGGGTCTCTCTTATCTCGATAGTGTAGACCTCCCCGGCTATCTCGGCGAGCACCGCCGCCTGGTAGCCCGAGCCCGTGCCGATCTCGAGCACCTTGTCCGACGGCCTGAGCTTCAGGGCCTCCGTCATCAGGGCCACCACGTAGGGCTGGGATATCGTCTGCCCCTCGCCGATGGGAAGGGGGTTGTCGGCGTAGGCGCTTCCCCGGTACCTGAGGGGGACAAACAGCTCCCTCGGCACCTCGCCCATGGCCTTTAAGACCGGCTCCGACTCCACGCCCCGGCCCTTGATGTCCTCCGCGATCATGCGCTGGCGGTCTCTATCGTAAATGTCCTGGGCGCACGCCGCGGCTGCGGCAAGGAAGAGGCAAAACACAGTTAACAGAACGCGCCTCATGGGTAGATAATATCGCAAATTCCGGCCCTTGTCATTATTGCCCTGTCGTCTCCCCCTCGCATGAATTGAAAGAATCCACCGTAATCTTTTAGAATTAAGGGTTAAACTCTTGTCGAAAACTTCACCATTGCGGAATGCAATTACCATAAGGGGCGCGAGGGAGCACAACCTCAAGAACATCGACGTGGCCATCCCGCGGAACGTCATCACGGTGATCACCGGCCCGTCAGGCTCCGGCAAGTCGTCGCTGGCCATAGACACCATATACGCCGAGGGCCAGCGCAGGTATGTCGAGAGCCTGTCGGCCTATGCTCGCCAGTTCCTGGAACAGATACAGAAGCCCGACGTCGACTACATCGGGGGCCTCTCGCCATCGATAGCTATTGACCAGAGGACCATATCCCGCAGCCCCCGCTCGACGGTGGGCACCATCACCGAGATATACGACTACATGCGCGTCCTCTACACAACCGTCGGAAAGCCCTTCTGCTATAACTGCGGCTCACCCATTGCCGCCCAGGACGCCGAGCGCATCATACAAAGGGTTATGGACATGCCCGAGGGAAGCCGCCTCCAGATACTGTCGCCCATTGTTCGGGAACGGAAGGGCGAGTACAGGAAAGAGCTCGCCCAGATGAGGGCCGAGGGCTTCGTGAGGGCGAGGATCGACGGCGAGATGGTGGACCTCACCGAGGACATATCTCTGGCGAGGAACAAGCGGCACACCATCGAGATAGTCATCGACAGGCTCATCATCAAGCAAAACATATCGAGGCAGCTCAAGAACGCAATAGACACCGCGCTCAGGTACTCGGATACGGTGATGATCCACCTCCTCGACGAGGACCTCGACATCCCTCTTAGCAGGACCATGGCCTGCCCCAACTGCGGCATCAGCTACCCCGAGATCAATCCGCGCTTCTTTTCCTTCAACTCCCGCCTCGGGGCCTGCCCGGCCTGCAAGGGCCTGGGCCTCGAGGGCGTAGACGAGGCCGAGGAGGACGTGGAGGGCCGCAGGCCCTGCCGCGTCTGCAAGGGGCTGAGGCTGAGGAAGGAGGCCCTCAGCGTGAGGCTCAACGGAAAGAACATCGGCGAGTTCGCCTCGATGCACGCCTCCGACGCCCTCGAATTCGTGCAGGGCCTACGCTTAACCCAGAGGGAAAGGAAGATAGCCTCGCGCATCCTCAAGGAGGTGACGGACCGCCTGGGCTTCATCGAAGAGGTCGGCCTCGGCTATCTCACCCTGGAGAGGCCCTCGCTGACGCTCTCCGGCGGCGAGGCCCGAAGGATTAGGCTGGCCACGCAGATGGGCTCCCGCCTCACGGGGGTGGTATACGTCCTGGATGAGCCCACGATGGGGCTTCATCCCAGGGACTGCCGCAGGCTTCTGGAAAGCCTCTCACGCATCCGCGACGCCGGCAACACCGTAATAGTGGTAGAGCACGACGAGGACACCATGCTCTGGGCCGACCACATACTGGACATGGGCCCCGGCGCCGGGCTGAGGGGCGGGTGGGTCGTCGCCACGGGGAGCCCTTCGGAAATCAAGAAGAACAAGGACTCCGTGACGGGAAGGTTCCTAAGCGGGGAGTCGGAGATACCCGTGCCTGCGAAGCGCAGGGTCCCGGTGGATTTCATAGAGGTAAAGGGCGCTGCGGAGTTCAACCTAAAGAACATCGACGTAAGGATCCCCCTTAAGGTCCTCACCTGCGTGACCGGCGTCTCGGGCTCGGGAAAGAGCACCCTCGTCTTCGAGGTTTTGTATAAGGCCCTCGCCAGGGAGCTCCACAAGAGCGGCGCCCTGCCAGGCAAGCACAGGGCCATTGTCGGCACTGACAAGATAGACAAGGTCATATGCGTCGAGCAGGCCCCGCTGGGAAGGACCCCGCGGTCCAACCCGGCAACCTATACGGGGGTGTTCACCCTGGTGCGGGATCTCTTCGCGGCCCTGCCCGACTCCAGGGTCAGGGGCTACAAGCCCTCGCGGTTCAGCTTCAACCTGGCGGGAGGCCGGTGCGAGACATGCAGGGGAGACGGCGTCAGAAAGGTGGAGATGCACTTTCTGCCGGACGCCTACGTGCCCTGCGACGTCTGCAGGGGCAAGCGGTATAACAGGGAGACGCTCGAGATAAGGTACAAGGGGAAGAACATCTCCGAGGTGCTCGAGATGACCGTCTCCGAGGCCATGGAGTTCTTCGCGGCCATACCACCGCTAAAGCAGAGGCTCGAGTCCCTCGAAGACGTAGGCCTGGGCTACATCAAGCTCGGACAGCCCGCCCCCACCCTTTCGGGGGGAGAGGCGCAGAGGATAAGGCTTTCGAAGGAGCTGAGCAGGAAGGCTACGGGAAACACCCTTTACATCCTCGACGAGCCAACCACGGGGCTCCACTTCGTGGACATCGAGAGGCTCCTGAACGTCATAAACAGCCTCGTCGGGATGGGCAACACCGTGCTCGTCATCGAGCACAATCCCGAGGTCATCAAGTCGGCGGACTATATTGTGGACCTGGGTCCCGAAGGAGGCACCGCCGGAGGCCGCCTGATGGCGGCCGGGACCCCCGAGGAGGTCTGCGAGGTCGAGGCCTCCCACACGGGCCGCGTGATGAGGGAAAAGCTCCGGTTTGGCAAGAAAAGGAGAATCGCGTGACCCGCCGCCTGGCCGCTATATTGCTCGTCCTCATCTCCCTTGTCGCCTGCGCCCCGGAGGAAGCTACTTACCGGAAGAGCGCCATTATCATGGACACCCTGGTGACCATCACCGTCGTTTCGGATTCGGGGCAGGAGGCCGAAGGCGCCATGGACGCGGCCTTCGACGAGATACGCCGGCTCGAGAAACTCCTGAGCTTCTGGACCGAGGACAGCGAGATAGCCGCCATATACCAGAACGCGGGAGTCCGGCCGGTCAAGGTATCCCCCGAAACGCTCGATATAGTCGAGCGCTCCCTCTATATCGCGGAGAGAACCGGCGGGGCCTTCGACCCCACGGTAGGTCCCGTGATGAGGCTCTGGGATTTTCACGAAAAGAGGATGCCCACCAAAAAGGAGATCGAGGGGAAGCTCCCCCTGGTGGATTACAGGAAGGTCGTAGTGGACAGGGACAATTCCACGGTCTACCTTGAGGTCAAGGGCATGTCCTTCGACACGGGCGGCATCGCCAAGGGCTACGCCGTGGACCGGGCCGTGGAGGTCCTCAAGGAGAGTGGCATGGAGTCTGGGCTGGTGGCCATCGCCGGAGACATCCGGGGCTTCGGCCCGAGGACATGGCGCATAGGCATACGCGACCCCCGCGCCGAGGGCGACGAAGGCGTGATGGCGACCCTGGAGCTCAAGGACAAGGCCATCTCCACCTCCGGCGACTACGAGAGGTATTTCATCCTGGATGGCAAGCGCTACCACCACCTCCTTGACCCTGGGACGGGCCTCCCGGCCCGGGGAGTGTGGAGCGCCTCGGTAGTGGCCGATGAGGCAGTGCTAACAGACGGATTTTCAACGGGAATATTCGTCATGGGGCCCGAGAGGGGGCTTGCCCTCGCCGAGGAACTCGACGTGGAGGCGGTCATCGTAGCCGATGGTGGTGAGGTCCTTATCACCCCTGGAATCAAGGATCGAATAACCTGGAATTGGTGACCGATCCCCTGCTGAAATTTTAATGGAGTTTCTCATGAAATGACCCATAAATCTTGACATTTTCTACATTTATGTTATATTAAAACATGAGCAGGATTCTGATCTTCAGCTCCAATCCTGACGAGAGCCGCCGCCTTGCGGACCTGGTCAGGAGCGACGACACCACAGTCGTTGAGTCCTCGAGCCCCCTGACCGTCATGCACATTCTCAAGACCGACCGCATCGATCTGGTCGTGGCCAGCCAGGGCCTCTCGGACATCGAAAAGGACGTCTTCCGGAACCTGGTGGAGACCTCGGCGCCGGGGGTGAGCATACTCTTCACCGGCCCCCCCTCGATGGACGGTAAGATCTCCTTCAGCCCCTCCGACTTCGGGCGCTTCGTCCGGGAAGGCGTGAAACTGTATACCGGGCTCAAGGACAAGATCAAAGACCTCAAGGACTTCTCCATCTCCTTTGCCGACCGCCTCCTCCAGATCTTCGAGGTGGACGACAAGTACTTCTTCAACAACTCGAACCTCACGGCCGAGCTCTCGGAGAAGATAGCCCGGCGCATGGGGCTTGCCGAGGACATGGTAGAGGCCATCAAGATGGTGGCCCTGCTGAAGGACCTCGGACGCGTGGGGATACAGCAGCAGCTCCTGGAGGCGGAAAGAAGATTCGACCGCAAGGAGATGGTATCCCTCAAGAAGCACCCAATCAACACCGTGGAGATGCTAAAGCAGCTTAATTTCCCCTGGAACGTAGAGTCCATGATAGCCCAGCATCATGAGCACTACGACGGAACGGGCTATCCCATGGGGCTCAAGGGGAGGCAGATATCCCTCGGAGCAAGGATAATCCACATAGCGGAGTCCTACGTGGCGATGACCGCGCAGAGGCCCTACCGGAAGCCGCTGACCAAGGAAGAGGCGCTTCAGGAGATAATCAGGAAGGCCGGGAGCCAGTTCGACCCGGAGATAGCCGAGATTTTCCTCGCCGTGATAAAGGGCGTGCCCGAGCCGGCCAGGACCTCGGTGCTCCTACTGGAGAGGGCGCCCAACGTGGCCTCCCTCCTTAAGCTGGGGCTCGACGTGTCCAAGGTCGGCATCATATCCGTCTCCAACAGCTTCGATGCTCTGAGGCTGGCAAGACAAAGGACGCCGGACCTCATAATAGTGGACGTCGAAATCTTCGAGACGGACACCTTCGCGAGCTTTTTCGGCAGGCTCCAGGGCGTCAGGACCATCCAGGACAGGCCCTTCTTGCTCATCGTGCCTGACGAGTACTACCCCAGGCGCTTCGAGGGTGAAAACGTCCATTACGTTTCGAAACCCGTGGAGATGAGCGTCCTCGTAAGCACTATAAACAAGATGCTCGAGGGCAAGAAGGCGAAGCCCGAAAAGCGTGAGGACGCCTCGGGCCTGACCGGCACTCTCGAGGATTTCAGCATCGACGACATCGTGCAGATACTAAACATTGGGCTTAAGACCGCCAAGGTAGAGGTGGTCTCGGGCATCCGGAAGGGAACAATCTATACCGAGGGCGGACGCGTCGTTAACGCCTCCGTGGGCAGCCGGGCCGGCAAGGAGGCCTTCGCTGAGATGCTCGGGTGGACGGAGGGAACCTTCCGCATCCGGCACGGGGAAACCATAGACCAGCACAATATCAACATGAATACCATGCAGCTCCTTCTGGAGTCTGCCAAGGACCAGGACTCCTCTAGGCGCTCCGCCTGAGCCGCAAGGCTTGAATCGAACCTTCCATCGGCCTTATAATCTACCTACTCAAGAATTCCGGGGAGGAAGACCAGAATGGCCGAACATTCTTTCGACATAGTGAGCAAGACCGACCTCCAGGAGGTCTCAAACGCCGTTGGCCAGGCAGTCAAGGAGATTACCCAGCGCTACGACTTCAAGGGGAGCAAGAGCTCCATAGACTTCAACCGCGACGCCGGGGAACTCACCCTCGTCTCCGACGACGAGTTCAAGCTCAAGAGCCTGGTGGACGTCCTTCAGACCAAGCTCGTCGGGCGGAAGGTATCCCTGAAATCACTGAAATACGGGAAGGTCGAGCCCGCAAGCGGAGGAACGGTCAGGCAGGTCGTAAAGCTCCAGCAGGGAATTCCCCAGGACAGGGCGAAGGAGCTCGTAAAGCTCATAAAGGACATGAAAATCAAGGTCCAGGCCCAGATCCAGGGAGACCAGCTCCGGGTCAGGGGCAAGAAGCTCGACGACCTCCAGACCGTAATCCAGGCGCTCAAGGAGAGGGACTTCGACTTTCCAATGGAGTTCGTCAACTACAGGTAGCCGGGCCCCTTTTTCCGCAGGGCTAAATCCCGTTGCTTATTCCCCCTGGGCTATGATATGATTTGATTGGAAGTTTGATGGAGAGTCGGTGTAGTAAGACAGCAGGATTCATGCCTCGCGGTTCCATGACACGCCTCCTTAAAGCTTCACATTTTCAAATCTTCAGAAGGAGGTGGATGTCAGATGCCAAAGGGCACGGTCAAGTGGTTCAATGAGTCCAAGGGCTACGGATTCATCACCACCGAAGAAGGCAACGATGTCTTCGTCCACTATTCGGCCATCCAGGGCGACGGCTTCAAGACCCTTGCCGAAGGCGATAGCGTAAGCTTCGACGTCGTCGAAGGCGACAAGGGTCCCAAGGCGGCCAACATCGTCAAGCTCTA
This sequence comes from Nitrospirota bacterium, assembly GCA_037385265.1. GTDB lineage: Bacteria > Nitrospirota > Thermodesulfovibrionia > Thermodesulfovibrionales > JdFR-86 > JARRNG01. The sequence goes on along the minus strand of JARRNG010000004.1, from coordinate 18,273 downwards.
AGCTTTACGAAGCCTATGAAGAGGCCGTCCCGGCCTGCCGGGGCGGCCTCTTTGCTTTCACGAGGCAATCAGAGCTGTTAAAATAGTTCCGTCATGCCGCCCAAAATGAAAGTCCTGGTGCTCGAGCCCTACTATGGGGGGTCCCACGAGTCTTTCATAAAGGGCCTTCTGAGGCTCCCCTTCCGCTTCGAGGTCATAACCCTTCCCGCGCGCAAGTGGAAGTGGCGGATGTGGCTCTCGGCGCCCCACTTCGCGCAGGAGCTCCAAAAGAGCCGGAAGCGCTTCGACAGGATAATCTGCTCCACCTTCGTGGATGTCGCCGCCTTCCGGGGCATGGGTCCATCATGGGTCAGAGACGTGCCCCTCCTTACCTACTTTCACGAAAACCAGTTCGCCTACCCCACCCAAGTGGAGGACGAGCGCGACCTCCATTTCGGCCTCACCAATGCGACCACGGCCCTGGCGTCGGACTCCCTGGCCTTCAACTCGAAATACAACCTCAGGACATTCCTGGAAGGCCTGAAGGGGCTCCTGAAGCACTCCACCGACATGAAGCTCCAGGACCCGGTTGCGCGGATAAGGGCGAAGTCCAGGGTCCTTCCCCCGGGGCTCGACTTCTCCGGGATAGACACCGCCCCGGGAGCCCCCCCTGGGGGCCCGCCCGTGGTGCTCTGGAACCACCGGTGGGAGCACGACAAGAATCCCGAGGCCTTCTTCGAGGCCCTCTTCGAGCTCCAAGGGGCCGGCGTGGATTTCCGGGTGGTGGTGCTCGGCGAGAGCTTCGAAAGAAAGCCGGCCGTATTCGAGGAGGCCAGAAGCAGGCTCGGGCACAGGATCCTCCACTTCGGCTTCGCCAGGTCCAGGCGCCAGTACGCCAAGCTGCTAAGGCTCGGTGACATCGTCGTATCCACCTCCCGCCACGAGTTCTTCGGCATCTCGGTGCTTGAGGCCGTGCGCGCCGGGTGCCGCCCTCTTCTGCCCCGGCGGCTTTCCTATCCGGAGATGTTCCCGAGGAGGTTTCTCTACGATGACGAGAACTTTCACCGGGAGCTAAGGGAAACCATCCTTAATAACCAAAGGCTCCGGGCCGGGGAGGCCAAGGCGCTTACCGAGCCCAATTCCTGGGATGCCCTCGCCCCCTCCTACGAGGACTGGATAAGGAACGCCCGGCTCGTGTAATCTATCTTAGGAGGCCGTTATGCAATGGACCCCAGCCCTCTCGGTGGGCATCGACATAATAGACGAGCAGCACAAGGAACTCTTCGCAAAGATCAACGACCTCGTCGTGGCGATAAAGTCCCACACCTGCAAGTACAAGATAGGCGACGTCGTGAAGTTCCTCGAGGACTACGTGGTCTTCCACTTCGGCGAAGAGCAAAGATTAATGCTCAGGTTCGACTACCCTGGATACAAGCACCACAAGGCCCAGCACGAGGAGTTCATGAGGAACATCGACAGGGTCAAGGAGATTCTTCCGACGCTCGAAGGCGGAAGGAAGCCCGGCTCCTACGACCTCTCGGTGGAGACCAACCAGCTCGTGGTGGACTGGATAATCGAGCACATCTCCCGTGTGGACAAGGCGCTCGGAGCATTCCTTTCGGGCAAGGTTTAGGCCTCTATGTCCCTTCCCAGGGAGCGCTCCGATTCGTGCTGCCGGGTATCGTCGGCCAGCCGCAGGACGGGCCAAAAGCTGGGTTTAGTGGTATAATTTTCCCATGACGAGGAGCCTTTCCATACTTTTAGTCTCCCTCGGCCTTCTCCTGCTCGTCGTCCCCCCCGTTGCGCCCCAGGAGTCTCCCGAGGTCATGGTGGCCACGCTGGACGGTGTAATAAACCCGGTGGCGGCGGAATTCATAACCCACAGCATCGAAAAGGCCAACGCGGCCGGGGCCGAGGCCTTCGTCCTAGAGCTGGACACGCCCGGCGGTCTCGTCACGTCCATGAGGGACATAGTAAAGTCAATACTCGGCAGCGAGGTTCCCGTCGTGGTCTACGTCGCGCCGCCTGGGGCGAGGGCGGCCTCGGCCGGGACGTTCATAACCCTGTCGGCCCACGTGGCGGCCATGGCGCCCCAGACCAACATTGGCGCCGCGCACCCCGTGGCCATGGGTCAGAAGATGGACAAGACCATGGCCGAAAAGGCCGTAAATGACTCGGCCGCCTACATAAAGAGCCTCGCCGAGCGGCGCGGACGGAACGCTCAGTGGGCCGAGGACGCCGTCAGAAAGAGCGTCTCCGCCACGGAGGAGGAAGCCCTGAAACTGGGGGTGATAGACCTCGTGAGCGCGAATCTTCCCGCCCTGCTTTCCGAGATAGACGGGATGAAGGTCGAGACGGCAGGGGGCGAGAGGGTCCTCAGGACGAAAGGAGCCGCTATCACCCGCTTGGAAATGAGCCTGAGGCACAGGGTCCTGGACGTCATAAGCGACCCCAACATAGCCTACATACTCATGCTCCTGGGCTTCTACGGGATATTCTTCGAGCTGACGAACCCCGGCGCCGTCTTTCCCGGCGTGGTGGGCGGAATCTGCCTGATTCTCGCCTTCTACGCCTTCCAGACCCTTCCCATAAACTACGCCGGCATACTCCTGATACTGCTCGGGGTCGTCCTCTTCATACTGGAGATAAAGGTCACTTCCTACGGCGCCCTCACTATCGGGGGCATTATCGCCATGGTGCTGGGCTCCCTCATGCTCTTTGAGGACGCGGGGCCCTTCGTGAAGCTCTCCATATACACCATATTGCCGGCTGTCGTCGTGACCGCCCTTTTCTTCACCGTCGTCATCGGCCTAGCCTGGAAGGCCTTCAGGAGCAAGCCTACCACGGGGCGGGAAGGCCTCGTGGGCCTCGAGGGCACGGCCGCCACCGAAGTCACGCCCGCCGGGGGCACCGTGAAGGTCCACGGAGAGATCTGGTCGGCCGTCTCCGAGGAGCCCATCCAGCCGGACGAGAAGGTGGTAGTGGAATCAGTCGAGGGACTGAAACTCAAGGTAAGGAAAAAATAGAGTATCAAAGGAGGTGTGAAATGCCGCCAGTAGGACCGTCGTTCATAAGCTTCATCTTCGTAATCCTTTTAGTGCTGTACTTCTTCTCGGCAGCGATAAAGATACTGAAGGAGTACGAAAGGGGCGTTGTCTTCAGGCTGGGCAGGCTCATCCCGGTAAAGGGACCCGGGCTGGTCATAATCATCCCGATCGTCGATAAGCTGACGAAGGTCAGCCTTAGGACCATAACCATGGACGTCCCCTCCCAGGACATAATCACCTCGGACAACGTCACGGTCAGGGTGAACGCGGTGGTTTATTTCAGGCCGATGGACCCGGCAAAGGCGATAACCGAGGTCGAGGACTACTTCTTCGCCACGAGCCAGATTGCCCAGACCACCCTGAGGAGCGTCCTGGGCCAGAGCCAGCTCGACGACCTCCTTACCAAGCGCGAGGACCTGAACAAGGAGCTCCAGAAGATAATCGATTTCCAGACCGAGCCCTGGGGCATCAAGGTTACCGTGGTCGAGGTCAAAAACGTGGACCTCCCCGAGGAGATGCAGAGGGCCATCGCAAAGCAGGCAGAGGCCGAGAGGGAAAGGAGGGCCAAGGTCATCCATGCCGAAGGCGAGTTCCAAGCGTCGCAGAGGCTCGCGGATGCCGCAAAGATAATAGCCACAGAGCCAGCCGCGCTTCAGTTGAGGTTCCTCCAGACCCTCACCGAGCTTGCGGCCGAAAAGAACTCCACCATCGTGTTCCCAGTCCCCGTGGACACCATAAAGGCGTTCCTGGAAAAGAGGGGCTGAACCGCGGAAAAAGATATATACGAAGTGCCGGGAAGGGGGCCCTGAGGCCCCCTTCCTCTTTGCCGCTCTTGCGAATGGATAGAAATCAGGACCTTGGCTGAGACTGTTGTACCCTTGGGTTCTCGGACAAAGCGCCTTGCGGGCGCCCCTCCGGCATGGGATCAGTAGTTCCTCTTCATCTCCAGGATGACCTGGCGGCAGACGTCCTTGAGGGACTCGAAGACGCCCTTCCCCGTGGTGGCCACGGCCTCGAACTCAGGGACCCCAGAGGGGTTCAAGGCCTCTCTGAGTTCGGGGATGGGGACTATGTCTGGGATGTCGCGCTTGTTGTATTGCATGGTGAAAGGCAGGCTGTAGAGGTCGTAGCCCTGCTCCTTAAGGTTTTCCTTGAGGTCCTCGAGGCTCTCGATGTCGGCGTCCATCCTGTCCAGCTGGCTGTCGGCGACGAAGACGACGCCGTCCACGCCCTTGAGGATGAGCCTGCGGCTGGCGGCGTAGAACATCTGGCCCGGAACCGTATAGAGGTGGAACCTCACCTTGAAGCCCTTTATCTCCCCGAGGGCCAGGGGCAGGAAGTCGAAGAAAAGGGTTCGGTCGGTCTCCGTGGCCAGCGATATGAGCTTCCCCTTCTGCTGGGGGTTGGTCTTGCTATATATATACTGGAGGTTGGTGGTCTTCCCGCAAAGTCCGGGACCGTAATAGACGATCTTGCAGTTCAGCTCTCGCGAAGAATAGTTGATGAACGACACTTAACGGGACCACCTCTACATGAATAGCTTTTCTATGTCCTCGTCGCTTATCTCGGCAAACGGCGAGTCTTCGAGCTTGCTCTGCATCCTTTCCTGCTCTGCCTTCCTCGTCATCTCATCGAATATCCGTACGAGATGCTCGGTGGTCTTCTTCACCCTGAGCCTCACCAAACCGATAGAGGTCCTCTGGTCGAATATCACCACGAGTATTATGCGGTCGCCGACGAGAGATATATGGAGGTTGTCCCTTTCTCCCTCGTGAAAGAGTATCGTGAATTCCTTCTCGCCCAGGATCTTCGCTATGCTGCCCGTGGCCGCTATGTTGCCCGCCGTCAGCGACGCAAGCGAGGTGGTGTCGAGGTCGTGGGTCTCTCCCACCGAGGATATGAGCTGGCCGTTCTTGTCTACCAGGAAGACTACCTTGGCATTGGCCTGTCTGTGGAGGTTGTTGAGCTCTGCATCGATCCTCTTGAACTCCTCCTCGTAGACTACCAGGTCAGATCCGTTCATGCGGCTATTCCTCCTGGGACTTCTCGGCCTCCTTCAAAAGCCTTTCCCACTCGTGGTCCACGTCTTCCTGGAGCCGCTTCAGAAGAACGTCGCCGCCCGGGGCGAAGAAATGCTTGAACCTCCCCTGTGGCTTAAGAAACTCCTCCACGGGCTTCTTGTCCTTCGGCTTGAACGTAACCCTGGTGACGCCGTTTTCTATCTCGTAAAGCGGCCAGTAGCACGTATGGACGCCAAGCCTGCTCAGCGCTATGGAGTCGTCGGTCTTCGAGCGCCATCCCCTGTTGCATGGGGAGAGGATGTTCATGAAGGTGGGGCCTTCGACCTCGAGAGCCTTGCGCACCTTCTTCATCAGGTCCAGCCAGTGGCTCGGCGAAGCCTGGGCCGCGTAGGGTATGTTGTGGGCGGCCATTATCCTCGTGAGGTCCTTCCTCGCCTGCACCTTGCCGGGGATGACCGATCCGACGGGGCTGGTGGTGGTGTCGGCGCCCCTGGGGGTCGCGCTCGAGCGCTGGATGCCGGTGTTCATGTAGGCGCCGTTGTCGTAGCATATGTAGAGCATGTCGTGGCCCCTCTCCATGGCGCCCGAGAGGCTCTGGAAACCTATGTCGTACGTGCCGCCGTCGCCCCCGAAGGCGATGAACTTCACGTCCTTGTCGATCCTCCCCTTCTTCTTCCACAACCTGTACATGGACTCCACGCCCGAAATGGTGGCGGCGGCGTTTTCGAAGGCGCTGTGTATCCACGGTATCTTCCAAGCCGTGAACTCGGAAATGCACGTGGATACCTCCAGGCAACCCGTCGCGTTCGCCGCGACAATCGGGTATTCCGACGCAAGGAATACCATCTTCACCACGGTGGGGGCCCCGCAGCCGGAGCACATCCTGTGCCCGTGCGTTAAGAGGTCCTCTTTCTTCGAAAGCTCCTTAAGCTTAAGCGGTGTCGCCATGTTACTCCCTTACTCCGATGTATTCCTTGACGGCCTTTATCGGACCGCCTTTCGCTATCTTGTCGAGCTCCCGGATGGCCTGTTCGGCCTGGTCGGGCATGAAGTCCCTTCCGCCGAGGCCGTATATCTTGTTGATGGCCGCGGGCCTGCTTCCTCCTCCGTTCTGGTAGAGGGCCGAACATATCTCCATGAACATCGGGCCGTAACCCCCAAAGGAATCGGCCCTGTCGAGGATGCAGACGGCCTTGAGGCTGCCGAGCTCCTTGGCGACCTCCTCGTATGGGAAGGGCCTGAAGAGCCGGGGCTTCAGGAGCCCCGCCTTGATGCCCTTGTCCCTCATGTCGTCCACCACGTCCTTCGAAGTGCCCGCGGCCGAGCCCATCACGACGAGCGCCACGTCGGCGTCGTCGAGCCTGTAGGGCTCGAAGAGGCCGTACTTGCGGCCGCTGATTTTCTCGAAGTCGGCGGCGACGTCCAGGACCACCTTGCTGACGCGTCCCATGATCTCGTGCTGGAGCCTCTTGTACTCGTGGTAGAGGTCGGTGAGAATCAACGGCCCGTAGCTCTTGGGGTTGTCTATGTCCAGAAGGGGGTTCACCATCTTAAACTCCCCTATGAAGTCGCTGACTACGTCATCGTCCAGGTACGTCATGCTCTCTATGGAGTGGCTGATGATGAAGCCGTCCATGTTTATCATCACCGGCAGCCTTAGGTCCGGGTGTTCCCCTATGCGGAAGGCCTGGACGGTGTTGTCGTAGGCCTCCTGGCCGTTTTCGCTCCAGAGCTGGATCCATCCGGTGTCCCTGGCCCCCATGGCGTCGGAGTGGTCGCCGTGGATGTTCAGGGGGGCCGAAAGGGCCCTGTTCACGAGGCCCATGATTATCGGCAGGTTCGTCCCCGCAGCGATGTAGAGCATCTCCCACATGAGGGCAAGGCCCTGGGAGGACGTGGCCGTGGCGACCCTGCCGCCGGCGGCCGAGGCCCCTATGCAGGCGGACATGGCGCTGTGCTCGCTCTCGACGAGGATGAGCTCGGTGTCGACCTTGCCGTTAGCGACGAAGCTCGAAAACCTCTGCATGAGGTCGGTGGCCGGCGTTATCGGATAGGCGGCGCAAACGTCGGGGTTCGCCTGCCTAAAAGCGTTGGCGACCGCCTCGTTGCCCGTTACCGCCACAGGCTTGGCCATTATTTGCCCTCCTCCTCCATAACTATCGCCTTGTTGCCCTTCTTGCCCGGGCACTCGCGGGCGCAGATCCCGCAGCCCTTGCAATAGTCGTAGTCAAAGCCGATCATCTTTCCGTCCTCGACCCTCACCGCCATGTCGGGGCAAAAGAGCCAGCAGTAAAGACACTGGATGCAGTTTTCCTCTATCCAGACGGGCCTGAAAGCCCTCCAGGAGCCCGTCTTGAACTTGGCCGCGCTTCCAGCCTCGAGTATCACGGCCCCGGGGTTGAGTTCATACCACTTCTTCATCCTTCCCTTACCTCCTCGTAACCCCTCGTGACAGCCCTGACGTTCCCGTCTATTATCTTCTGGGCGAACTTCTTCCCGAAGCTCTTCTTCACGTCATCCAGGAGGGCCTCCAGCGACACAAGGCCGGTGACCTTCACTACTGAGCCGAGCATGGGCGAGTTGGGAAGGGCCCTACCGATTTCGTCTATTGCTATCTTCGTCGCGTCTATCGTGTAGACCTTCTGGGAGCTTTTCGCTTTGAGCTTTTTCCTGACATCGGCCGGGTCGGCGGTAGTGTTGACAACGAAGACCGCGTCGTCCGTCGCGCCCTCGGCCACGTTTATCGCGTCAAGAAGTGTGGCGTCAACCACGCTTATCACCTGAGGGTGAACTACGGGGCAGTGGAGCCTCAGTTCCTTGTCGCTTACGCGGTTATATGCCCTGAGCGGCGCTCCAGCCCTCTCGGGCCCATACTCGGGAAAAGCCTGGACGTACCGCCCGCCGCTTATGCACGCGTCGGCAAGCACCTTGGCGGCGGTCACCGTGCCCTGACCTCCCCTTCCGTGCCATCTTATCTCAACCAGGCTGGACATTTGCGAAAACTCCTTGTCCGAAATAATAAACCATCAACACGGGCTTTTTCAACCTTGGTTGCCGCAGGCAACCTACCGTTCTAGAATCTATGGCCAAATAAGTGTAGAGTTCGCCGAAGGCGGAGCGGTGGCGCCTCAGAGACCGTATTCCTTCCACCTCTCGTCGACGAGGCTCTTGACCTCGGGGGACATCTCGATGTCCGGGGGCCATTGGCGCTGGAACCCCTCCGAGGGTAGCTTCTTGGTCGCGTCTATGCCCATCTTGCCGCCGAAGGCCGGGATGGGTGAGGCGTGCTCCAGGACGTCCAGGGGCCCTTCGACTATGACGGAGTCGCGCTTGGGGTCGGTGTTGTTACCCACGCGCCAGGCCACCTCGCTGAGGTCGTGGACGTCGACCCACCTGTCAACCACGACGATGTACTTGGTGAAGCTCATCTGCCCCATCCCCCACAGGGCGTACATCACCTTTCTGGCGTGCCCGGGGAAGCGCTTGTCTATCGAGACGATGCACATGTTGTGGAAGACTCCCTCGAGCGGCAGGTTCATGTCCACTATCTCCGGGAGCTGCTTTCTCATGAGGGGCAGGAAAATCCTCTCGGTGGCCTTGCCCATGTAGCAGTCCTCCATCGGCGGCTTGCCAACTATGGTGGCCGGGTATATGGCGTCCTTGCGCATGGTCATGCAGGTGATGTGGAAGACCGGGAACTCGTCGACGAGGGAATAGTATCCCGTGTGGTCTCCGAAGGGGCCCTCCATCCTCCTCTCGCCGGGCTCGCAGTAGCCCTCGAGCACTATCTCGGCGTTGGCGGGCACCTCGAGGGGCACGGTCTCGCACTTGACCATCTCCACGGCGGATTTCCTGAGAAACCCCGCAAGGAGCATCTCGTCCACATCCGGGGGAAGGGGCGCCGAGGCGGAATACATGACGGCGGGGTCCGACCCTATCGCCACCGCCACGGGAAGCCTCTGTCCCAGGGCCTCGGCCCTCCGGTAATGTGCCGCGCCGTCCTTGTGCATGTGCCAGTGCATTCCCGTGGTCCTGGAGTCGTAAACGTGCATCCGGTACATGCCGCAGTTGCGCACGCCGGTTTCGGGGTGATTGGTAAAGACCATGGGCAGCGTTATGAACCGGCCGCCGTCCCCGGGCCAGGTCTTGAGTATCGGCAGGGAGGCGAGCGAGGGGTTGTCCCTGATCACGACCTCCTTGCACGGTGCGTGCCTCACGTGCTTGGGCATGAAGTCCGCAAGCTTCTTGAGCTTGGGGAGCGCCTTCAGCTTCTCCATTATGTTCGTCGGTATCTCGGGTTCCAGGAACTCGATGATCTGCCTGCCTATGACATCGAGGTCCTCCACCTCCAGGGCGAGCCTCATGCGCTCGAAGGAGCCGAAAAGATTGACCACGCAGGGAATCCTGGCTCCCCTGGGGTTCTCGAACAGAAGGGCCGGGCCTCCGGACTTGACGACCCGGTCGTTTATCTCGGCTATCTCCAGCGCGGGGTCAACCTCGACGCCTATGCGCTTGAGGTGCCCCCTTCTTTCGAGTGTCCTTATGAAGTCTCTGAGGTCCTTGTAGGCCACGTGGTCCTCCTTGGCGCGACACCGAAATTATATCATAACCGTCGGGCGTTCCATTCCTCGAGCTTCGAGCCTATGAACTCCACCACCTTGCCGTGCTCTGCATCCCCCCTGCCCTCGACCACGAGGGGCTCTCCAAAGCAAATGCGCACGGTCTTGGAAGGATCTATCCTGCCGATGTCCCTCATGAAAGAAGGTCCCGCGCCCCAGGCGTCGCTCTTGAGGGCGACGGGCACGACGGGGACGCCGGCCCTCCGGGCGAGCTTCACCCCCAGGGAGTTGAAATCAGAGGGGTCGAATTCCGTGGTCCTGGTGGTCTGGGGAAAGACCACGACGGACTTGCCCTCTCCGAGAATCCTCCCTCCATCGGCGAGCACCGCCCTGAGGTCCTCCCTGGGGTTCCGGCGGGTCACTCCTACGGCTTTCATGGCTCTCATTATGTGCCTGAACACGGGATAGTGAAGAAGGCTCTCCTTCACAACGAAGGTTACGCTCTTGAAAGGCAGGATTATTCCGGGGAAGCAGACGGTCTCGAGCGTGCTCATGTGGTTGGAAACGAAGACGCAGGGGCCTTCGAAGGACTTCATGTTTTCAATTCCCTCCAGATCGAACTTCACCCCTACGGACTCGAGAGCCCCTATAACGCCCCTGCTGCTTCGGGCCAGATCCCCATCGCCGTACTTCCCCCGCTTGGCCTTTCCCGCAGCCCGCCAGACAATCCAGAAGAACTTAAGGAAAAAGACGGGAGTCGGCCACACTTTTGCGAAAAACGAAACTCGGCGCCGGCCCGTGCTGTAAGAGCCCTCCACAAATTCGAGGGATTCCAAATCGAAACTCCTTCCGGCGGGGCGACGCAGCTGCCCGCCGGCAATTATTGTATTAGCACTAAACAAAAGTATATCATACGGTAGCTTGCGGTAAGGAGGCAAAAAGATAAAGCTCTACGCTCTCAAGAGGCTGCTCATGCTGGTCCCCCTCCTGATGGGCATCACCCTGCTTACCTTCTCCCTAACGAAGGCCCTGCCGGGCGACCCTGTGCTCGGCATGGTCGGCGAGCGCGCAAGCCCTGAGACGATCGAAAAGATCCGCGAGCAGATGGGAAGCGACAGGGGCTTCTTCGCCCAGTACTTCGGCTATCTGGGTCTTCTCGCAAGGGGGGAGTTCGGCCGTTCGTACTACACGAACCGCAGAGTGGCCGAGGACCTCGCCTCTAAATTCCCCAACACGATGATGCTCGCCGCGGGCGCCATGGCCCTCGCAACGCCGATTGGCGTGATGCTCGGCTTCTGGGCCGCCCTGCGGAGGGGGTCGGCCCTGGACAGGCTTATCACCACGGTCTCGGTGGTGGGCATAAGCGTGCCCGTCTTCTGGTCGGGCCTGCTCCTCATGCTGGTGGCAAGCTTCTATCTGAGGCTCCTGCCGCCTTCAGGCACAGGAGAGCTAAGGTTCCTCGTGCTGCCCGCCACCACCCTGGCGCTTCCGGCGGTGGCCACCCTGGCCAGGGTCACGCGGACGACCGTGGCGGACATACTGGACATGCCCTTCGTCCAGGCGGCGAAGGCGAAGGGCCTGGCACCCTGGAAGATAAACGTCAGGCACGTACTGACGAATGCCCTCATCCCCATCGTGACGGTAATAGGACTGGACTTCGGCAGCTACCTGAACGGCGCCGTCCTCACGGAGACCATTTTCGGCTGGGACGGCATCGGGAGGTACGCCATGGAAGGAATCCTGAAGAGGGACATCCCCGTGGTCATGGGGACCATCATAGTGGGCACTGCGGTCTTCGTGCTCATAAACCTCGCCGTGGACATCGCCTACCACTGGCTCGACCCCCGCGTGAGGATTCACGGTAAAAGCGCATGAGGAAGATTACGAGGGGAAAGGCGGCGGCGCTCGTGCTGGGGCTCATAATACTGGCCTCCCTGGCCGCCCCGCTCCTAACGCCCTACGACCCCGACAAAATAAACCTCGAAGCCCTCAAGAGCTCGCCGTCGCAGAGCCATCCCTTGGGCACCGACCAGAAGGGCCGGGACGTGCTGGCCAGGGTCCTGCACGGCGGGCGGATATCGGTGGGCGTGGCGATAACGGCCGCCGTCCTTTCCATGAGCATAGGGCTCATGATCGGTCTGGTCTCGGGCTACTTAGGCGGACGGCTCGACACCGCCCTCATGGCCCTCGTGGACCTGGTGCTTTCCTTCCCCTCGCTACTCCTAGCCATAGGGATATCCATAATCCTCCCCCAGGGGATTTACACCGTGATGATAGCCATAGCGGCGGTGGGGTGGGCCGCCTTCGCGCGCCTCATAAGGGGTCACGTCCTGGCTCTCAGGGAGGAGCCCTACGTGGAAGCCGCCCGTGCCCTCGGGTGCAGTCCGGCGAGGGTGATCTTCGTGCATCTCCTTCCCCAGTGCGTCCCCCTGAGCCTCGTGATGATGGGCCTCAAGATAGGGGGGTTCATAATCACGGAGGCCTCGCTCAGTTTCCTTGGGCTCGGCGCCCAGCCCCCCACGGCAAGCTGGGGCTCCATGGTAAGCGCCGGGAGGTCCTACATCGTGGCGGCGCCTTGGATAGTGCTCTTCCCGGGCCTTGCGATAGCGGTTACGGCGCTGAGCTTCAATATTCTTGGCGACGCTCTCCAGGAAAGGTTCGGGCTTAAGAAAATAAAGGCTTGACGAGCCGGGGCCGGGCCTACTGGCCCTGCAGTTTCTCCTCTTCCTCCTGCTCGGTCTTGCACTCTATGCACATGGTGGTGACGGGCCTGGCCTCGAGACGTTTTATTCCTATCTCGTCGCCGCATATTTCGCAGATTCCGTACTTGCCCTCGTCTATGCGCTCTATGGCCTCGTCTATCTTCTTGAGAAGCTTCTGCTCCCTACCGCGTAGCCTCAGCATGAAGCTGCGGTCGGTCTCGGCCGAGGCCTGGTCGCCCAGGTCGGGGAAGACGGTCTGCTCGGGAAGGGCGTTCATCGCCTGTTCGGCCTCGGCGATAAGGAATTCTTTCTGCTCCACGAGCTTGTCCCTTATCTCCTGCATCTTCTTTTCCCTCGGGCTAAGGGCTTTCTTTTTCGCCGCGGTCTTTTTCTTGGGAACGGCCTTCTTCTTGGAAACAGCCTTCTTCTTGGAAACGGCTTTTTTCTTGGAAACGGTCCTCTTCTTGGATGCGGCCTTCTTCTTGGGCGCCGTTTTCTTGGCTGCCTTCTTCTTCCCGGCAGACGTTGCCTTCTTCTTTTTCGCCATCATAATCTCCTGCCCTGTGAGCTAAAGATACAATATAACAAAACCACATGCCGTAGTCAAGGAACCCATCAATCGGAAAAAGTGTACGTGGCGAATCTCCTCTTTAGGAGCCAGCCCGTGGCGAGGCTCACCAAAAGCCATATGTAACCTGATAGGAAATACCCCAGAAGGAGCTTTCCGATACCCAGGGTCAGGCCGATAACGAAGAGGCTGCCGGCGGCCCAATCCAGGAGAGCCCCTGAAAAGTTCTCCCCTTCCACGGGCTCTCCGATGAGCCGCCTTACCGGCCCCCAGCCGGGGCCGCCCGGTCTCGCCTTTCGCACGAACTCCATGAGCTTTTCCATGTCCGTGGGACCGGTGGCATAAGTTACGGCGACCCAGACCGCCGTGGACACCGAAATTATGAGCGCCAGTTTGGCGTAGTAGGGGATCTCAGGGTAGACCCTGTAGGCCACCAGGGTCATGGCCGTGGAGGCCACCATGGCCGATATCTCGCTCCAGGCGTTTATCCTCCACCAGAACCACCTGAGGATGTAGACGAGGCCGGTGCCTGAGCCGAAGGCTATCAGGAACTTGAAGACCCCTACTATGGAAGTAACGTAAAGCGTGACCACCGCCGTCACGGCCAAAAGCGCCACCGCCGCAATCCTGGAGACGAAAATGTAGTGCCTGTCGTCCCGGTCCTTTACCAAGAAGGGCTTGTAGAAATCGTTCACAAAGTATGCCGAGGAGAGGTTGAGGTATGTGCTGAGGGTCGACATGAAGGCGGCGAAGAAGGAGGCCACCACAAGACCCCGCACGCCGGACGGAAGAAGGTCCACCACCATCAGCGGATAAACGGCCTCGTGCTGCGTGAGCCGCGGGTAGAGCAGTAGCGACGCCAGGGCCACTATCACCCAGGGCCAGGTCCGAAGGGCATAGTTGGCCACGTTGAAGTAGAACGTCGCCAGGAGCCCCTCCCGCTCGTTCCTGCACGACGATATCCTCTGCACGACGACCCCGCCGCCGTCGGAGGAGTATTTCGACCACCAGGCAAGCCCCACGTAGCCCAAAAAGGCCATGAAGGCGGTGCCGGCGAACTCCCCGTCGAGAGGGGGGAAAAAGCTCAATTTGTCCGCCGAAATCTCCGTCCTGAGCGCCTGTAGCCCCCCCACCTTGTCGACGGAGATCACGGCCAGCGCCACGGCGCCGACCATCGCCACGGCGAACTGCATAAGGTCGGTTGTCACCACGCCCCAGTATCCGGACATGACCGAATAAGCCAGCGTGACGAGGCTCGATATGGCAATGCTCTCCCACTTCCCCCATCCCAGGGTGACGTCTAGAATCTTCGCCATCGCCAGGATGACCTGGGCCTTTATAATGGTGTGGATGATGCACGAGAAGTACACTGCCTTGAAGCCTCTGAGCACCCGGGCCGACCTCCTGGAATAGCGCATCTCGATGAGCTCCACGTCCGTGAGCACTCCCAGGCGCCTCCAGAGCCGCGCGAAAAAGAATACCCCCATCATCCCCCACATGATGAAGCACCACCACTGCCAGTTCTCGTATATCCCGTGGGCGCGAACCAGGCCCGTGACATAAAGCGGCGTGTCGGAGGAGAAGGTGGTGGCCACCATGGAGGTCCCGGCGAGCCACCAGGGGAGGTTGCGGCCCGAAAGGAAGAACTCGCTCAGGCTAGTCGAGGCCCTCTTGGTCAGGTAAAGGCCAACGGCAAGGCTGAGGGCCATGTAGCCGGAAATTATTATCCAATCTGCGTAAGAAAGGTTCATCTTCTACCGGGGGTTCAATTTTTGGTTAATAATCATGCATAATTATAAACGCGGTGAGTGGAAAAATCCTGGCAATAGACGACGAGCCTCTTATACTCATGACCGTGGAGAAGGCCCTTGGCAGGGTTGGCTACCAGGTGACAGCCACGCCTGACGCCAAGGAGTTCGTCGCCACCCTTGCAAGCGAGGGGGCGGACCTCCTCATCGTGGACCTCCATCTGGGCGGCGTCGACACAGAGGCCCTTATCGCCAAGGCTCAAGGAATCGCTCCACGCGCCCGTCTGCTGATAATAACCGGCTCGATGAATTCCTCTAAGTGGGAACATAGCCTCCAAAAGCCCTTCAAGATAGAGGACCTCCGGAACAAGGTGCGGGAACTCATCGGCGGACCTTAACAGGCTGGACTCTCTAATTCTCGTCTTCACAAACAAAAGCCCTTACTTCCCCGCCCTGACGCAGCTGGCGGCCGCCTTGACCCGAAATCCCACGTGGCGATGCTTGCTATCCCCGCGTTCTGATATTATTGAATGACCCATGGGTAAAACCTCCAGGAAACTCCTGTTTTTTACTCTGAAGCTCCTGGTCTCCGGCACCCTTCTTTACATCGTACTCAGAAAGGCCGGGGCCGAGGACGTCCTGAGCCTCCTCGCACGCATTCATCCCCTGCTTTTCATGGCCGCAGTGCTGCTCTACGTTTTAGCGCTATTTATCGGCTCCGTCAGGTGGCAGATGCTTCTTCCCGATAGGTTCCCCCTCAGGCGACTTTTCCCGCTGTACCTCCTGGGCTCTTTTTTCAGCACCTTCCTGCCGGGTCTCGTGGGCGGAGACGCCGTGAAGATCTACTACCTCTACAAGGAGACCGGGAAGGGCTCGCTGGCGCTGAGCTCCGTATTCATGGACCGCTACGTGGGGTTTACCTCCCTGATGTTGCTGGGCCTCGCCGCGTATCCCCTGGGGTTCAAGTACATCAGGGGCTCGTGGATAGAGTGGCTGCTGCCGCTTATGGTTATCCTCTTCGTGCTGGGGAGTCTCGTCGTGTTCGGCCTACGGCTCGGAAAGAGTATTGGCATCGTGGGGAAACTCCACGAATACTTCCACGAATACAGGAGGAAGTACGGCGTCATCGGCAAGGCCCTATTACTTTCCTTCGCGCTCCAGCTTCTGTCCGTGCTCGGCATCTACCTTCTGGCAATCGGCCTGGGCGTGAGGATTCCCTTCACATCACTGCTCCTGTTCGTACCGATAATCACGGTCGTGGCCGCGATACCCGTCTCGCTTTCGGGCATAGGCCTCCGGGAGGCCTCGGCCGTCCTTCTGCTGGGAACCGTGGGCGTGGAGCCCGATTCCGCCACGGCCATATCCCTCGCATGGTTTCTCATGGCGGCCACCGGGAGGCTCACGGGGCTCTACGAGTACTTAAGGGTGAAGGAGAGATGAAGCGGTTCGGGATGCTCTCGGCGATTTTCGTCCTTGCGTGGGCCGCATCCGTGGCCTCAACGGCGGGGATTCACCGCGTCTCCTTCGAGAGCCCCGCCCGGGCAGCCGAAACACCTCCAGGCTGGCTTTTCGAAGACCGCTGGATGGGAATCTGCCAGGGCGCCGACAAGATGGGCGAGGTAGTCACTTTCCGAACACCTCCTTAAGGAAAGCCTTCATGGCCTCCCACGAGCGGCGGTCCGCGCGCTCGTTATAGGCCGTCCCGTCGGAGGAGTCGCTGTCGCTGGCCGGATTCGTAAAGCTGTGCATTGCCCCACCGTAGTAGACCATCTGCCAGTCCACGCCCGCGTCGCTCATCTCCCGGCGGAAGGCCTCTGCCTGCTCGGGACCCACGAAGGGGTCGGCGGCCCCGTGCAGGGCGAGCACGCTTCCCCTGATGTTTCTTGCGTCCCCGGGGTTGGGGGTATCGAGCCCGCCGTGGAAAGAGACAACACCCCCGACATCGGCGCCGCTTCTTGCGAGCTCGAGCACCGTGGTTCCTCCGAAACAGTATCCAATGGCCGCCGTTCGAGCCGGGTCCACGAAATCATAGCCCTGGAGCTTTTTTAGGGCGGCGCTGGCCCTCGCCCTCATGAGACCGCGGTCCTTCCGGAAGGGGGCGGACAAGGCCGCCGCCTCCTCGGAGTCCTTGGCCCTCTTGCCCTTGCCGTATATGTCGGCCGCGAAGGCCACGTAACCGAGTCCGGCGACCATCCTGGCGCGCCTCTTGGCGTAGTCGTTGAGCCCGTACCACTCGTGCACTACGACAACGCCGGGCCTCCTGCCCACGA
Source organism: Nitrospirota bacterium (assembly GCA_037385265.1). Lineage (GTDB taxonomy): Bacteria > Nitrospirota > Thermodesulfovibrionia > Thermodesulfovibrionales > JdFR-86 > JARRNG01. The sequence continues at coordinate 1,379 of JARRNG010000004.1, read as the reverse complement.
CAGAGTCGTCGTAGGCGAGGTAGCCCTCGAGCACGGTGTCTCCCTCCATGTATTCCACCGTCTCGGTCCTGATCTCCGCCCAGGCGCTTCCGACGAGCGAAACCGCAATGGCAACAGTCCAGAATATGGTTCTCATTTGGCACGCTCCTTAAAGTGTTGTTTCCTACTTTATAGCACAGGAGCGGGGGATGGGGAAGCGAGCGCAAGCAATATATTTAAGGAGGGCACTTTCCGCAGACGGAGGTGAAGAGGGCCGTGGAGAGGTACCTGTCTCCCCTGTCCGGCAGGATTACGACTATGGTGCCCGACGTAAGCTCCGAGGACTTCCGGAGGGCCACCGTCATGGCGGCGCCGCTCGACATGCCTGCGAAGATGCCCTCCTTCACGGCGAGCATCCTCGTGGTGTCGAAGGCCTCTTCGTCGTTCACGATGTGGCGCTCGTCGAGCCTCGAGGGGTCGAAGATGCCCGGCACGATGGACTCGTTCATGTTCTTGAGCCCCTGTATCCTGTGGCCCAGGATGGGCTCTACGCCTATTATCCTGATGGCGGGGTTGTGCTCCTTGAGCCTCCTGCCGGCACCCATGAGGGTGCCCGTGGTGCCCATGCCTGCCACAAAGTGGGTGATGCCTCCACCGGTCTGCTCGATTATCTCCGGCCCGGTGGTCTCGTAGTGGGCCAGGATGTTGGCGGGGTTTTCGAACTGGTTCGGCATGAAGTATCTTCCGGGGTCCTCGCCGAGTATCTTGCGGGCAAGCCTTATGGCCCCGTCGGTGCCCTCGTCCGGGGGGCTCAGGATGAGCTCCGCCCCGAAGGCCTCGAGCACCCTCCGACGCTCCACGCTCACGCAGGCCGGCATGGTGAGCTTAACCCTGTAGCCCCGGGCGGCGCAGACCATGGCGAGCCCTATGCCGGTGTTTCCGCTCGTGGCCTCAAGGACTATCTTGTCGCGCGTGAGCCTGCCCTCGCGCTCGGCGGTGTTTATCATGAAAAGCGCGATGCGGTCCTTGACGGAACCCCCGGGGTTGTTGCCCTCCATCTTGGCCAGGAGCTTCACGGCCGGATTTGGGTTTATGGCCTCAATCTCCACCAGGGGCGTGTTGCCTATGCAGTCGAGTATTCCCACGGCTGGTATTATAGCCTAATTCAATGCCCGATAGGATACGGGCATTGTTATAATTAGCCATGAAGGTCCTGGTGGGAATGAGCGGCGGCGTGGACTCCTCGGTGGCGGTGCATCTTCTTAGGGAGGAGGGCTACGAGGTCGAGGGCCTGAGCCTCGTCCTCTTCGAGACCAGGGGCGAAAAGAGCCCCACGGCCTGCTGCACCCTCGAGGCCCTGGGCGACGCTGCCGCAACCGCCGAGCGCCTGGGCATTAGCC
>JARRNG010000003.1:0-33990 GCA_037385265.1 Nitrospirota bacterium | reverse complement strand
ACGGTCTTCATGTGGCCCTCGGCGGCTTCTGCTATCTCCCAGTCAGCGTGCTTTGTTGGGTCGAGCGGCATCGTCAAATCCTCCTTGATATGGCGTTAATAGTTTATTAGCGCGTCGAGAAACTTTTCGTTCATGCGCCTGAGGTTCATGCTCATGGCGATGGCAATCTTCTTGGTTATGGCCAGGGCGATCTTGGGCTTCTGCTTCTCCATCTCCTCGAAGGCCTCTTTCGTGAGTAGCGTGAGGTCCGCCTTTTCGAGGGCCCTCGCGGAAGCCTCGTGACGCCGCTTTTCCATCACCGAGAGCTCCCCGAGAAACTGCCCAGGCTTGAAGATGGCGAGCTTCTGCTTCCATCCGTCTGGGGTAGTCTTTGACACCTCGATGACACCCCTGCGGACGAGGTAGATGCCCTTGGTGTCCTCGCCTTCAGTGAAGAGGGCCTGGCCCTTCTTCAGGGATACGTCCTCGACTATCTCCGCCAGGTATCCCAGTTGCTGCTTGTTGAGATCCTCGAATAAACCTGCCTTTTCAGTTCCTCAACTTTGGCCATTTGAATCCCCCTATATTTTTTGAATGTTAACCGCGCAGACCTTGAGCTCGGGTATCTTAGCCGTGGGGTCGAGGGCGTCGTTCGTTATCACGTTCGCGGCGGCCTCGCGATAGTGCATGGGCAGAAACACGGTCCCTTCGGGGACTACTGCGCTGACCCTCGTCTTTATCTCCACCTTGCCGCGCCTCGAAGACACCTTCACCCTGTCGCCGTCCTTGACGCCAAGCCTGTCGGCATCGGCGGCGTTTATCTCCACGTAGGCCTCTCCGGCATGAGCCTCAACGGCCTCGTTCTTCCTGGTCATCGTGCCCGTGTGATACTGGTAGAGGTTTCTCCCCGTCGTCAGGATGAGGGGATACTTCTTGTCGGTCACTTCGGCCGGCGGCCTGAATTCCACGGGCGCGAAGGGTCCCTTGCCTCTGGGGAAGCCACCCCTGTAGAGATACTCGGTTCCAGGGTGGTCCTCGGTGGGGCAGGGCCACTGTATCCCCTCCTTCGCTATGCGCTTATAGGTGATTCCCGCCAGTGCCGACCACAGCGACCCGATTTCGCTGAAGACTTCATCGGCGTGCTCATACTCCATCGGGTAGTCCATTCTCCTGGCGAGCTCGGCGATAATCCATGAGTCCTCCATGGCATCGCCCGGCGGCTCCACGGCCTTGCGGACGAGTTGCACCTTCCTTTCGGTATTGGTGAAGGTGCCGTCTTTCTCGGCGAAGCAGGCCGCGGGGAGCACGACATCGGCGAGCTCCGCGGTCTCGGTCATGAAGATGTCCTGAACCACGAGGAGTTCCAGATTCTTGAGCGCCTTTACCACGTGACTGGTGTTGGGGTCCGAAAGAACAGGGTTTTCCCCCATGATGTAGAGGGCCTTTATACTGCCGTCGAGGGCGGCCGGGATCATTTCGGTCGAGGTCAGGCCTTTCTTGCCCGAGAGCTTGCAGTCCCAGGCTTCCTCGAACTTCTGCCTCACGGTGGGGATGTCCACCGGCTGGTAGCCGGGATAGGTATTGGGAAGCGCCCCGGAGTCGCTGCCGAGGTTTCCGGTCAGGAGGGCAAGGTTGGCTATGGTGCCGACGTTTTCGGTCCCGCAGGCGTGCTGCGTTATGCCCATGGTATAGAATATTCCCGCCCTTTCCGAGCCCCCGTACATGCGCGCGGCCTTGACGATATCGTCCGCGGGAACGCCCGCTATCTCCTCCGTGAGTTCGGGCGTGTACCTCTCTACGGACTTGGCCCATTCGTCGAAGTTCTCAGTCCATTCCTCGATGAAGTTCTTGTCGTGAAGCCCTTCCTTGAGAATGACGTGGGCGATGCCGTTTAGGAGGGCGGAGTCGGTGCCGGGCTTGAGGCGCAGGAACACGTCCGCGAACTTAACCATGGGCACCCTCCTGGGGTCGGCAACGATGATCTTCGAGCCCTTCCTCTTCGCCTTCAGCATCCTGTTGGCTATGACGGGGTGGGTCTCCTTGGTGTTGGAGCCGATGATGAAGATTACTTCAGTCTCCTCTATGCCCCGGATGGAGTTCGTCATCGCCCCCGAGCCGAACGCCGCAGCCAGACTGGCCACAGTGGGGGAGTGTCAAAGCCGGGCGCAGTGGTCCACGTTGTTGGTCCCTACCACCGCGCGTATGAATTTCTGGAAGAGGTAATTGTCCTCGTTTGTGCACCGGGCCGAGGAGAGCCCGCCCACCGAGTCCGGCTTGTTCTTCTTTACGATATCCCTCAGCCGCGAGGCCGTGTAGTCCAGGGCCTCGTCCCAGGAGACCTCCTCGAACTTCCCTTTCCTCTTTATGAGGGGTTTGGTCAGCCTGTCGGGGCTGTTCACGAAGTTGTAGGCGAACCTGCCCTTGACGCAAAGCCATCCCTCGTTCCAGGTGCTTGCGTCGGAGCCGACGCGGATAATCTCGTTGCCCTTGACGTAGAGCGAGATGTTGCACCCCGTGCCGCAGTACGTGCAGGTGGTATCGACCTTGTTGACGCCCCTCTGCCTGCCCAGGCGGCGCCACATCTTCCCGGTGAGGGCCCCCGTCGGGCATACCTGCACGCACTGGCCGCAGAACTCGCAGTCCAGGTCGTGCTCGAAGGGCGGACAGACCTTCGACTGGAAGCCCCGGTAGGCGAAGTCTATGGCCGTCACGCCCTGGACCTCGTGGCAGACCTTGACGCACCTGGCGCAGAGTATGCACTTTTCCATGTCCCTTTCGATGAAGGGGTTGCCGTCGCGCTTTTCGTAGGTCCTGCGCTCGCCCGCGTAGGGGTTTTCGCTTATGTCATAGTAATAGGCCATGTCCTGGAGCGTGCAGTCGCCGGCCCTCTCGCAGATCATGCAGTCGTTCGGGTGGTCAGAAAGCAGAAGCTCAAGGACGGTCTTCCTGAGCTCCTCGATGCGGGGGCTCGTGGTCCTGACCACCATCCCTTCGCCCGCAGGCGTCGTGCACGCCGTGACGGGCCTGGGGATGCCTTCTATCTCCACCAGGCAGAGCCTGCACCCGCCGAAAGAGGTGAGCTTCGGGTGATGGCAAAGCGTGGGTATGAATATCCCCGCGTGCCTCGCCGCGTCGAGAACGGTCATCTCCTTCTCGGCCGTTACGATCTTTCCGTTTATGGTCAGGTTGATCATATCCCTACTCCCTGCCCACCGCCTTGAACTTGCAGACCTCGAAGCAGGCGCCGCATCTCACGCAGGCCGAGAGGTCTATGTGGTGGGGCTTCTTCTTCTCCCCCGTAATGGCGCCCGAGGGACATGCCCTCAGACACGCGCCGCAGCCCTTGCAGAAGTCCTCGAGGACGGAATAGGTGAGGAGCTCCTTGCAGACCTTCGAGGGGCACCGACCCTCGAGGTGGGCCTGGTATTCCTCGCGGAAATACTTGATGGTGCTGAGTATGGGGTTAGGGGCGGTCTGGCCGAGGCCGCACAGGGAAGACGACTTGACGTGGTCCCCCAGCCTCTCGAGGAGGTCGATGTCGGACTCCTTGCCCTTTCCCTTCGTAATCCTCTCCATTATCTCAAGGAGGCGCTTGGTGCCCACCCGGCAGGGGACGCACTTGCCGCAGGACTCGGACTGAGTGAACTGGAGGAAATACTTCGCCACGTTGACCATGCAGTCGTCTTCGTCCAGAACTATCATCCCCCCTGACCCGACGATGGAGCCCACCTTGGCGAGGGACTCGTAGTCCACGCTTATGTTCACCAGGTCCGCCGGGACGCAGCCCCCGGAGGGCCCGCCGCTCTGGACGGCCTTGAGCTTCTTTCCGCCCTCTATGCCGCCGCCGATCTTGTAAACAATGTCCTTGAGGGCTATGCCCATGGGCACTTCTATCAGGCCCGAGTTCTTTACCTTGCCCGTGAGGGCGAAGACCTTGGTCCCCTTCGATTTCTCCGTACCGAAGGAGGAGAACCAGGCAGAGCCGTTTCTGATTATATAGGGGACGTTGGCCAGGGTCTCCACGTTGTTTATGACGGTTGGCTTGCCCCAGAGGCCGCTATGGACGGGGAAGGGCGGCTTGGCCCTGGGCATGCCCCTCTCGCCCTCGATGGACGCTATCAGCGCGGTCTCCTCGCCGCATACGAAGGCCCCCGCTCCGAGCTTGACCTTGATGTCGAAGTCGAAGCCGTTTCCGAGGATGTCCGTGCCCAGGAGGTTTTTCGCCCGGGCCGCGTCGAGGGCCTTGCGGAGCCTTTCCACTGCGAGGGGATATTCGGCCCTGATGTAGACATAGCCCGAATCCGCCCCTATGCAATGGGCCGCTATTATCATCCCCTCGATTACCGCGTGTGGGTTTCCCTCGATTATGGAGCGGTCCATGAAGGCGCCGGGGTCGCCCTCGTCGGCGTTACAGATGATGTATTTTCTTTCGGCCTCCACCCCCCTGCAGATCTCCCATTTCGTCCCCGTGGGAAAGCCCGCTCCACCTCTGCCCCGGAGGCCGGACTTCTTGATTATGTCGATGGTCTCCTCCGGCCCCAGGGACTTGAGGACGTTGCTCAGGGCCTCGTAGCCCTTGACATCGATGTAGGCGCCGATGTCCTCGGGGTCTATGTTGCCGCAGTCCGAAAGGACGACCTTGACCTGTTTTCCGTGGAAATTGTGGTAGTCCTCGCCGACAAGCCACTCCGCCACGGGAGTGCCCCCCACCAGGTGCTCTTCCACGATCTTCGGGACCATGTCCGGCTGGATGAACTGGTAGGTGGACTTGTCGCCGTCTATCAGGACGTCCACGAGGACGTCCTTCGCGCAGAGGCCGCGGCACCCGACGTGGTGCATCGAGCAGTTCTTGCCAACCGAGGCCTTGATGTTCTTGTCCTTCAGCGCTTCCCTGAAGGCCCGGGCCACCTCGGCTCCCCCGGCGGCTATGCCGCCGGTGCCCATGCATACCTTTACGTTTATTTTTCTCTCCGCGGTCTTCATTTGTTCTTTTTCAGTGTCTTTATTTCCTTAAGGATCTTGGCCGACGAGGCCTTTCCGTGCACCTTCTTGTTGACAATGACGACGGGGGCTATGGAGCAGGCTCCGACACAGTTGACCCTTTCCACGGTGAACTCGTTGTCGCCGGTAGTGTCCTCGTCCGCGCCGAGCTGGAGCTCTCTTCTTATGCTATTGATGATGCTGTCGGAGCCCTTGACGTGGCAGGCGGTGCCCGAGCAGGCGGTAATCACGTTCCTGCCTCTGGGTTTCAGGTAGAACTGGGAATAGAACGTGGCCACACCGAAGAAAGTGCTTTTTGGCATCTCCAGCCTGTCGGCTATCCAGTTGACGGCCTCCTCGGGGAGGTAGCCGAACTCCTCCTGGATGTCCTGGAGTATGGGGATTACCGCGCCTATTGCCCCATGGTGCTTTTCGTAGATGCCCTCAAGCGCAGTCGCTGACCTCTTGAGAGAAAATCCTCTGGTCCCCAATGTCGTAGCTCCCTCCAAATTCTGAAAAGAGTGAATTATTATTTTATATGAGAACAGCGTTTGATTTCAATTTTTATAACTTATAGACCTATTAACGGGAAGCAGCGGGACTCCGGATTGCGATACCTCGAGTCCGCTCAAAGCCGATAAACCGGACCGGGGCTCTATACCCAAGCTCTGTCTTGACATGCAATTGTTTAAAGACTTATGCTTAGCGGTATGAAAAAGCCCTGGTCTGGCAGGTTCGAGGGACGCACCTCGAAGACCGTGGAGGATTTCACGGAATCCGTCTCCTTCGACTGGCGGCTCTGGCCCTACGATATCGAGGGCAGCATTGCCCACGCCCGGATGCTCGGCCATACGGGCATCATCAAGAAGGCCGAGGCGGCCAGGATAGTTAAAGGCCTCAAGGCCGTCGCCATCGACATAGAGCGCGGTAGGCTCCGCTTTAACCCCGCCCTCGAGGACATCCACATGAATATAGAGGCCGCCCTGGCCAGGAAGGTCGGCCCCGTGGCGGGAAAGCTCCACACCGCAAGGAGCCGGAACGACCAGGTTGCGCTCGACCTGAGGCTGTATCTCAGGGCGGAGACGAAGCAGGTAATCCTCCATATAGAGTCCCTCCAGGCTGCCCTCGTGGAGCAGGCCGAGAGGAACTTCCACGTCATCATGCCAGGCTATACGCACCTCCAGAGGGCCCAGCCCGTGCTCCTGTCCCACCACCTACTGGCCTATGCCGAGATGCTGGAGAGGGACAAGGAGCGCCTGGGGGACGGCCTGAAGCGCATCGAGGTGCTACCCCTGGGCTCGGCGGCGCTTGCCGGCACGAGCCTACCCATAGACAGGAGATTCGTGGCGAAGGCCCTTGGCTTCAGGGCCCTTTCGCAGAACTCCATGGACGCGGTCTCCGACAGGGACTTCGTCGTGGAGTTCCTCTCAGCGGCCAGCATCGTGATGGTCCATCTTTCGCGCCTCTCCGAAGACCTGGTGCTCTGGGCCTCCGAGGAGTTCTCCTTCGTTGCGCTGCCCGACGAATACGCCACGGGCTCGAGCATCATGCCCCAGAAGAAGAACCCCGACATCCCCGAGCTCGTGAGGGGCAAGGCCGGAAGGGTCTTCGGAAGCCTCGTGGCCATTTTGACCACGCTGAAGGGGCTTCCCCTTGCCTATAACCGCGACCTCCAGGAAGACAAGCCGCTCCTTTTCGAGTCGGTGGACACCGTCAACTCCTCCCTCGCCATTCTTTCCGAGATGATCGGGGCCTTGAGGTTCAATTCCGCCAGGATGGGAGAGGCCGCGGCCGGAGGGTTTTCGACTGCCACGGACGTGGCCGAGTACCTTGTGGAGAGGGGGATGCCTTTCAGAAAGGCCCACGAGGTCGCAGGAAAAATAGTCCGCCACTGCGAAAAGGCCGGAATGCGGCTCGAAGAGCTTTCGGTATCGGAGTTCAGGCGTTTTTCCGGACTCTTCGGGAAAGATATAAAGTCGCGCCTCGGCGTCGAGAAGTCCGTCCTGTCGAGGGCCGCCGAGGGCGGAACCTCGCCACGTCAGGTCAGACGCCAGATAAGGCGGCTTAAGAGAATCCTGTCCATATGATTTCGGCTCGCCGGTTAACTGTCTTTTGGGTCATTTCCATGCTGCTCCTGGGCGCCTGCGGACGGAAGGCTCCGCCGAGGCTTCCCACCTACGAGAGGCCGCCCGCGCCTACCGCCCTGGAGGCCTTCGTTAGAGAGGGACGCGTGTTGCTCAGGTGGGATTATCCCACCGGGAAAGAGAGTTTCGTCAGGGAGTTCCGGGTGATGAGGTCGGGACAGGTCCTGGGCTCCGTCGAGGGCGCCATCTACTGGGACGACTCGGTGGAGACCGGAGAGAGATACGAATATAAGGTGTTCGCCCAAAGCACCAGTGGCATAGTAAGCGATGCCTCGGCCACTGCGGCTGTGGAGGTTGCCGAGACCCCGGCCGCCCCCGAGGGCCTTGAAGCCCAGGTGGTGAACGAGGGCGTGAGGCTTTCGTGGAAATACCCGGGCGAGGGACCGCTATTTAACGTTTACCGGAGCTACGAGGACCCCAGGGAGCTGTTGCGGCCCGTAAACCGGGAACCCCTCGAGGGGACCGGGTTTACCGACAACCCCCTCATGCAGGGCACGGTCTATTACGCCGTCAGAGCGCTCAGGGGAGGCCCCGAGAGAAACGAGGGGCCCGCTTCCGAAGTGGTGAAGGTGAGTCCCGACGAATTCGTGCCGGCGGCGCCAGAGGGCCTCAAGGCGGTGATGGCGGGCGGGAAGATCCTTCTCGCCTGGCAGGAGAATCCCGAGATGTGGGTGACCTCTTACAGGGTCTACAGGGCCCTGGACGGGGGGGACTATATCGCCATAGGCGAAAGCAGGACGCCGTCTTTCATCGAAGGGGTGACCGCCGGGGGCCCGGTCTCATACAAGGTCAGGGCGGTCGGCCCCTCTGTGGAGGGCCCTTTCTCGGCCGAGGCTGTTCCTTCGCCCAGGTAGCCTCAATCCGGATTTCCGGCGGGCGGGCTCCGGAGCGGGCGACACCATGATTTCTGCTTTTCCTTCGCTGTGTTACTTCCACGACATAGACCGCATGTTCAGCCCGGAGTATGATAAAATAATAGATGAAGGTTGTCTGCACCAACAGGAAGGCGTACCACGACTACCATATCGAGGATACGCTGGAGGCAGGCATCGCTCTTTTAGGAACCGAAGTGAAGAGTCTGAGGGAGGGAAGGGCCAACCTCAGGGACAGCTACGCCGTGATGCGGGGCGAGGAGGTCTTCCTCGTGAACTGCCACATCAGCCCCTACAGCCACGGCAACATAGCCAACCACGAGCCCCTGAGGGAAAGGAAGCTCCTCCTTCACCGGTCCGAGATAGAGCGGCTGGCCGTGAAGGTGGCCCAGAAGGGCTATAGCCTGATACCCCTCAAGATTTACCTGAAGGGGCCCAGGTTCAAGGTCGAACTTGGCCTGGCCAGGGGAAAGAGGTTCTTTGAAAAGAGAGAGGCCATAAAGGAAAGAGAGGCCAAGAAGGAAATAGAGAAGGCCCTGAAGGCCTCGAGATAGATGAAACCAGGGGGCGACTGGTTTCGACGGGGGCAATGAAACCCGTGTTGCATGCCGTGGGTCTCCATCACCACGTAAACAAGGTGGAACCAAACACAAACGCCAACACTGAACTGGCACTCGCTGCTTAATTAAAAGCGGCGCGCTACGCTGTGATTGCCTGTGTCCCAGCGATAGCGTCGACCAGCAGGCTGGTCCCGCGTGAGTTCTCCCTGGCGCGGGGCGAGATCAAGGGGGATTGGACCAGGACGGGCCTTGCTGTCGGCGTTGCCCGGTCCGAGATTCAATAGACAGCATAAGCATGTAGACGCGCGGGCGTAGTGCTTTCGGACCCGGGTTCGATTCCCGGCGCCTCCACCATTATCTTGCTTTTATTTCTTAGCCTTTCATTTCTGCCTGAGTGTTTGCAGAGTGTTCGCGCAGCCTCTCCTTTCAAGCCTTCCACGCATCCTGTCCGAGTCGGGGTGAAAATAGTGGAGGGTGCTTCTTATGCCAGTGCGCCTCATAAGTGCCTGTGCCTCCAGATGCAGCGTGCCGTCATGTACAAGCTGAGTGCATCCCTAATGACTGCTTGCGCTGTAGTGGTCCAGGTCATAGCCTCAATAGGTCTTCCAGAGCCGATTTATGACCTTCGGCCCCTATGCCCTGCCTGTTATGTTTGTGAAGATAAAGTCCTAAGGGGCCTTCTCAGTAAGCCATGAGGCGATTATCCCCAAGCCCTTGATGTCAGGGGCACCCATTCTTATCCCGGCCCTTTGTGTTCTCTCTAAGGTGTCCACGATCCCATGAGCGGCATATTCTTACTCTCCGATGCAGCTCGTCTACGTCCCGCACCTGGAGGGCACACGTCTCGACGGGCCTGAGCAGCATATCCATGCCGAACTCCATAGCCTCTCTATCGCAGGTTCGATTTTAGGCGCCTCCACCATTTAACTATCTGTTTTATTTAGTTTTCTCCTCTTCCGCAACCTGCTCTCTTAATTCAATAATATACCGATAAAATTTCATACATTTTTCGAGTCTGAAGATGTATACTTTTTTCTCGGGGGCATCGAGTTCCTGGAGTGTCCCCATAAGCGTGTCGCAGTCGGCGAGGATATAGTTGAGCTCGTCCGTGGATAGCGACTCCGCTTGCTCCACATAACCACAGAGCCTGTCAAACTCTTCCTTCCACGGGTCGGCGATCACCGGAGCGGCATACGCTAGGAAGAAACCGATAAACATTAATAGGGCGCTGATAAATCTTTTCTTCATGTCAAGATCTTATCTTGGGGTGACACCGCTTGCAGTCTCTCATTGGGAAAGCGACGTTGAGATGGCACACGCCACAGAACTTCCCTTCAAGAATATATTTCATGAGGAAATGCTTGGTTGTTTTCTTCTTGATATTGAAGATGTCAGGATGGCAGTTGGAACAATCAAGCCATTTGACGTGCTCGGCGTGCGGGAAATATGCCGGGGGCACAAATGACCATTCGGCCTCAAGTGTGAGTAGGCTGTCGAATTCCAGAGACTTCTCATCAACACGGAATATGCTGTATTTAGGCATTATCTTCCCCTCGGAAAGAGCCTTCACCCAGTCGATGTTATTGCCGAATTTTGCCCGCGGAAGCTTTTCCAACTGTTCTTGGAATTTCTCCTTACCGTAAGAGATGTCGCCATTATGGCACTTGTCGCAGTTCTTCTCCGTATGTCCGAAAGCATCTACCCCGTTGTGGCACGCGCCGCAGTAAAGGCCGTTTTTGTTGTCCTCCTCGGTGATCTCGGTCGTGTTAACAGCCATCTCGAAATAAAGCTCGAAATGGCAAACCCTGCACGTGTATTTTGTCCTGTGGCTCCAGTGGGAAAAAGTAACGGACTTCATGTCGTATTCTCCGGAGATGCGATCGATCAGAAGATTGCCGAATGCGTAGGGTTTAGGAGGCGGCGGGAATTCCCAGAATTGCGCCTGAGCGTCCCTGGATTGGACGCAAAACAAGGCTGCCCCACACAAGAGAAGGAGCAACGATATCTTTAGTAAACTTCTTTTGTATGACATCTCTGGCAGTCGTTATTCGGAAAGGCCACACTGCCATGACATGCACCGCAGTATTTTCCGTTGAATATGTCCAGCATGCTGTACTTCACCGAGCCCTTTTTCACCCCGGCAAATATGTCGGGATGGCATAGCTCACAACCGCTCCATACAGCATGTTTTTTATGCGAGAAAATTATTTCCGGCATAGTTACCACTTTCGCCGTGATTTCGAATTCTTCGGGCTCTTTTAGCCTCTTTCTCTTAATCGATACCCCTTCAAGGTAGTCCTTAAGGGTTATGAGATGCTCCTCCTCGGCCTTCAGCCAGTCGATCTCGTTACCGAACCTCTCCCTCGGGAAGGTCTTCTTGAAGGAATAAAAATCATTCTTGAAATCGACTTTCTTCCCTAAGGAATGGCACCTGTCGCAGTTCTTCTTGGTCCTCCCACTCAGAAGTTTCTCTTCCTCCGGGGCGAAGGCCTCGTCTCCATTGTGGCAGGCGCCGCAGTAAAGGCCGTTTTTGTTATCCTCCTCGGTCATCCCCGTGTCCCCAGCCTTCATCGCAAAGCCGATGTCTACATGACAGAGCCTGCAAGTGTACTTTGCCCTGTGAAGCCAGTGCTTAAAGACGACAGGGGCGATTCTGTTCTTTTCGGAATAATTGCTGATGACCACGTTTCCGTACTCATTGGGCTTCGGCCTTTTTTTCTTGACGCCGAAAGTCTCTGCATGCGTTGTCGGAAGAAACGCCAGTGAAACCAGCAGCAAGGAAGAAATAACTACATGCTTAATTTTCATAAATACCCCCCTGCAATTCCGGATATCAAAAGTCAAGGTCGCACATTATATCCATCATTCCAATATTTATCAATTAATAATATGCCTTAGAACGCCAGCGATGTCAAGTTTTCTCTCATACGCTTATCCAAAATAAGCGGATGTTAATGGGCGGGAATTAACCCGCAGCTTTCAATCAGTATTCGAAGACTTGTAGGTGAAATATTCAAGAGTTTGCTACCTACTCAGAGATCCATCTTCTCGTCCGCGATTTTGCATTGCTCTTACGGGCCGTCGTAAGGTCTCATGCTTTTTTGAGATGCTCTCTGGGTTCGATTCCCGGCGCCTCCACCAGACATAATTTAGCGGATACTCATCAAGAAAAAGCCAGCCGTGAGGCCGGCTTTTTCTATGTAAAGTCCCTGCACGTTTAGATGAAGCCGCATCAAGTGGAAGGCGGGTGGATTATCGGGAGACAGCCCCTATAGCCCGCCGCCGTGCCCCTGCCAGACCCCGACGAAGACGGCAAGGAGGCTCATGCCGAGAACGGCCCAATGAAAGGCCGTAAGAAATCGGAAGACCTTCCGCGAGTCAGTCTGTTCCTTGCCGGCAAAGAGCTTCCCGAAGACCCTCTTTTCGAAGGTGAGCACCAGGAGATAGAGCGCCCATACCACGATCATCACGCTGATTCCGAGGGTTTCGGCCCGGAAGAGAAGGGTGTGCCTGCCCGTAAAATAAAGGAGCAGGGCGCCCGTGAGGCCGGTCAGCCAGACGTAGGCCTTTGCCTGCTTCGCGAATTTGCCCTCCATCCTGTGGAAGAAGAGCACCTGCTCGAGGGAGCTTTCCATCTTCAGGAGCTGGGGGAATATCACCAGGGTGACGAAGCCCACGCCCCCTATCCAGAGAACGACCAGGACTACATGGATTGCGATTAGCACGGGAACCATTTATGGCACCTCCTTATAGAAGTATATATCGGCGTTGCGGACGGCGCTATGATTTCCGTCACCCCCGCGCTACTGGGCCGCGAGGATAGAGCAGGGACAGACTGCAAGGTCCCCGTGCAATTGACCATGTCTTCTCATTCTTCGACTATCAGTGTCCCCTTCATGCCCAATGCGTAGTGCATTCCCAGTCCCACGTGGCAGCCGAACCCGAACTCTCCCGCCTTCGAGGCGTAGAGCTCAACCTTCACGGGTTCTTTGGCGGGGATCTTCACGTAGATGTCATACCCTTCGAGCTTGAACTCGTGGCGGACGTCGAGGCTCTCAAGCTCAAAAACCAGGTGGGTGCCTTTCTTCACGCGGATGGTGTCCGGAGTGAACTTGTATTTTTCGGCTGTGATATGGATGGTTTCCGTCGGCGCCCCCCCGGGCATTCCCTGAAGGGCGCTCATCTTTTGCGTAGGTGCGCATCCAGCGATGACTCCGAGTAAATACATCACCGAAAGAATCGATACCAGTCTTCTCATTTCTTGCTATCCTCCTGTAGCGTGAATATTTCTGTTAGGCTTAAGCCTGAGCCATAATGGCCCCTTGCGATGGATTAGGCGCAGTAGGCGGGGTCCGAGGGCCCCGCTCCAGTTGCGCAGTCCGGGAAAGAACCAGTTGGGTCTGCCCGCGGACCTTCCTCTTGCCTCCATGACGAGATCCAGAGGCTCCATGTCGGAGAAATAAAACTGCGGCTTAAGAAGCGACTGAGCTTCTGGAAGCCTCCCATGCGCAAGGGCCATCGAGGTGAGTTCCGCGCCGGGGTAGAGGCGGATTCCGGTCATTGCTATGACGGCCCTGGGATTCAGCCTGTCCATGAGGCCAATGGTTTCCTGAATGGTTTCCGGGCTCTCGCCGGGCGCACCGAAAAGAAGTGAATGGCAAAATTTCACGCCCGCCCTCCGGCAGGCCTGAGAGGCGCCGACGACATCGTCCACGCCGAAGCCCTTCCTGAGAGAATGAAGCACTTCCTCCGAGCCCGAGTCGGTCCCGAAATCAACGGCTACGCCTCCCGCCCGCCTGAGGAGGTCGAAGACGGAAGAGTCGCTTACCTTGGGTTTCATATAGCACGAGAGGCTAATCTTGAGCCCCTTCCGCATAATGGCCTCGAGCACGCCGCACATGTGGCCTTCGTCGGAGTTGAAAAGCGAGTCAACGATGAAAAAGTCCCTTTTTGAATATTCCCTGCTGAGGAAGGCAATCTCCTCGGTCACCGCCTCCGGCGGGCGGCGGCGCACTTTTCTTCCCTCCACCAGGGGATAGGTGCAGTAGATGCACCTGCCGGGGCAGCCCCTTGCAGTCTGTATGCCGATGGTCCTGTAATTCCGGAAGCGGGGGAATACCTTGTCCATGTTGCCGGGGAACGATATTTCCTCGGGAAACACTGCTCTCCCCGGTAATATTCCATTTCCGCCATCGTCCATAAAACACATGGCCTCGGCTTCCCCTTCTCCAGTGACGCCGGCGTCTGCGCCGGCAAGCTTTAGCAGCTCTCCAGGGAAGAGGGAAAAACCGGAACCCCCCAGGAGAATCCGGGCGGAGCTGCGGGAGCGGATAGTATCGACGAGGGACATATGGCCGGGCACGTAGAACTGGGTGGAGGGGTAGGAGGCGTTATCGATATTGCGAAGTGACAGGCCTACCACGTGGGGGACGAAGGCGGCCAGAGCCTTCCTCATCTCCCTGCGGGGAAACCTGTAAAGGCCAGCATCGAAGATCCTCACGGCTACGCCCCGCGGCTCAAGGGAGCCGGCTATGTAGGCGAGGCTTAGGGGGAAGACCGGCGAGGGGAAATGTTCCCGGTTCGCCGAAACCAGAAGTACCCTCTTCATAAATAAGCGGTATCACACGGCGGGGGCCATGTCAATGGGCATGAAAACGCTGGGGATAGAGTTTTCGGGCGCGGCCTAATTTTCGAGTATCCAGTCCACCGCTTCGGCGAGGCTGCGGGCCTCGAAGTCGGCTCCGGAAGGGCCGGCAACCCGCGGGGACTTTATCAGGACGGCCTTGGCCCCCCCGGCCCTGGCCGCCTGCATGTCCGTCTCTCTGTCGCCGACCACGTAGGAACTTCTAAGGTCCACTCCATGCTCGGCCCTCGCGCGAAGAAGCATCCCGGGCTCGGGCTTGCGGCAGGGGCAGTGCTCGTCGGGGTGATGGGGACAGTAATAGAAGTCGCCGAACCCGTGTTTTTCAATGAAGAAGGAGTTGACCCTCTTGACGAAATCCTCCTCCACGATGCCCCTGGCAATGCCGGATTGGTTGGTGATTCCGATAAGTTTATAATCATTAATAACCAATCTATTAAGCTGATTTATATCATCCATTACTTTGAAGTTCTGCCATTTGTCCAGGAATTCCACATACTCACAGAGAGTGCCGTCCCTGTCAAAGAGCACGGCCTTTCGGGTGGGAAGGAGCTGCCGAAGCGTCTCGAAGACCTCGTCTACCGTCACGGCCTCCATGCACCTCATTTTATCCTCTTCCCCGCACTTCCTTTCGAAGCAGGGGGCGCACTCGGCCATGTGCTGGATGACCCTGTGCCCGTAGCCCACGGGGCCCGTGAGGGCCGGGGACGTGGAGCCGAATATCGCCACCAGGGGAGTTCCAGTGGCGTAGCCGATGTGCATGGGGCCGGAGTCGGTGGTCACCAGGGCCTCGCATTCCGAGACAAGGGCCGCAAGCTCCCTGAGTGTGGTCCTGCCCGCCATGGATATCGCCCGGGAGGGGTCCGCGGACGAAGCGCTCAGGATGCTTCCGGCCAGGGCGGCCTCTCCCGGCCCGCCTAAGACGACGGCGCTTCCGCCGAGGTCTTCCACAATCCTCGTTATCAGGGACGCGAACCTCTCGGGCATCCACTGCTTCGCGGGACCGAACTGAGCCCCGGGGTTGATTCCCACCAGGGGCCTCTTTAGATTACCGAGCCTTTCCCGGGCCTCGAGCCTTTCCTCCAGCGAAAGATGTATCCAGGGGTCCGAATAGGGGGCATCGATGCCGGCCCTCTTAAGAAGTTCCAGGTAGTAATCTATGTGGCGCATGCGGCGGTCCTCGCCGCCGAACTCGACGGCGTTCGTAAGCAGAATGCTCCTGAAGTCTCTTCCGAACCCCACCCTTTCGGGTATCCGGGCGAGATAGGCGATAAGGGCGGCGTCGAAGGCGTTTTGAAGAAGTATGGCCCTGTCGAACCTCTCGCGCCGGAGGACTTCGGCAAGCCTCAACCTGCCGCCGATGCCCTTGAATTTCTCGTCGTAGAGGATTGCCTCGTCTATGTCGGGAGACTTATCGAACAGCGGTGCGACCCAGGGCTATACGAGTAGCGATATGTGGGCTACGGGATAGGCCCTTCTTACCGCTCTGATGGCGGGCATGCTCATGACGGCAACGCCCACCCAGTTAACTCCCCTTATGAGGACCTTTCCTTCAGAGAAGTGAAAATGCGCCTCTCAAGACGATCTCAAGAGGCGCATTGCCCTTAGCCGACTGGTGAAACACCTTCGAGGGGGGGCTACAAGAGGCCGGCCCGCTCCATGATCTCGGGCACCTTGTCTTCCATGCCTATGGCCATGATGTGCACGCCGTCGCATATCCCCTCGTCCTTGAGCTGGCGGATGTGCCTCGAGCATATGTCCATTCCGGTGTCCAGGGCCTTTTCCTTGCCGGCGGCCTTGAGCTCCTCTATCAGCTCATCGGGAACGCGGATGCCCGGCACGTAGTTGTTGAGGAACTTGGCCATTCCCGCACTCTTGAGCACGACGAAACCCGCAAGTATTTTCACGTCATGCTGGCGCGCGTGCCCCATGAACCCCTTGAACTTCTCGATGTCGTATACGGCCTGGGTCTGGAAGAACCTGGCCCCGGCCGCCACCTTCTTGTCGAATTTCATGAGCTGAGGCTCGATGGGGTTTGCCTCGGGGGTGACCACCGCCCCCTGGAAGAAATCGGTCGAGCCGAGAAGCTCGTTCCCCATCATGTCTTTCCCGTTGTTGAGGCCGTCCACCACCTTGAGGAGCTGTACGCTCTCGAGGTCGTAGACGGGCTTCGCGCTCTTGTGGTCTCCGGCGCTCACATGGTCGCCAGTCATGCAGAGCACGTTCTTTATGCCCAGTATGCTCGCCCCGAGCAGGTCGCTCTGGAGACCTATCCTGTTTCGGTCGCGGCAGGTCATCTGGAGTATCGGCTCAAGACCCTCCTGCATGGCGACCACGCACACGGCGGTGGAGGATATGCGCATCACCGCCGACTGGTTGTCTGTTACGTTCACCGCGTCCAACTTGCCCTTAAGGAGCTGCATGTGGTGGTGCATCTCTTTTATGTCGGTGCCCTTCGGAGGGCCGACCTCGGCGGTTACGACGAATTTTCCTGAATCAAGCGCTTCTCTGAAACTCACTTTTTCTTCTTCTCCTCTCTTGCCATCATGGCCCTCGGCTTCTGGGACTTGGACCAGTCCTTCGCGTCTAACACGTTCTTCTTGAGGGCGTCGAGCCTGTCTATGTTCTTCATCCGGTCGTAGATCCTCACCCACGCGCACTTGATGTCCGGGCTCACCTCGCAGTTTCCGTCGCTGGTGCCGCCGCAGGGGCCGTTGAGGATTCCCTTGGGGCAGGCGGTGAGGGGGCAGATGCCGCCGGTCTTGTCAAGGATGCACTCGCCGCAGAGCGAGCAGCGCTCATCGAACATCTGGAGCCTCGTCATGTTGCCGAGGAACAGGCTGTTGTTCGAGGGATAGACCGCCTTGTCCGGGAAGAGCTCCACGGCACTCTGCGTGCCCGCGCCGCAGGACATCACTATGACGCAGTCCACGTCAGAGAGGTCCTCCTTGAAGCCCTTGAGCTCCACCTTCGTTCCCAGCACCTGACAGCCGGTCTTGGCCACGAAGGTCCCCTTGACCTCCTTGCCCTCCGATTCCAGAAGCTCCTTCATGGCGGTAAGCTCTGGCGGCCCACCGGTCCCGCAGAGGGTGGCGCATTCGGAGCACCCCAGCAGGAAGAACTTCTTATAGTCCTTTGCGTTGTCCAGAAGTTCCTGGACGTTCTTTTTTTCGGTGATTATCATGCTCCCAACTCCTTTATCTCTAAATTTCCGTGCCCAGGCCTGCGGCCATCTTGGCGGCAAGCACGGTGTTGTACATCAGCATGGCTATGGTCATGGGGCCGGCGCCGCCTGGCACGGGTGTGATGTACGACGCTCTCTCCTTGGCCGCATCGAAGTCCACGTCTCCGACGAGCTTGCCCTCGGAGGTGACGTTTATGCCTATGTCTATGACCGCCGCGCCTTCCTTGACCATGTCGCCCGTGATCATCTTGGCCTTGCCCACGGCGGCGCAGAGGATGTCGGCGTCAAGGCACTCCTTCTTGAGGTCGGCTGTCCTGGAGTGGCAGATCGTCACGGTGGCGTGCCTCCTAAGGAGGAGGAGCGCCAGAGGCTTGCCGACTATTATGCTCCTGCCCACTATGACGGCCTTCTTTCCCTTGGGGTCGATTCCGTAGGCGTCGAGCATCTTCATCGCGCCGTGGGGCGTGCAGGCGACGAACCCCGGCTCGTCGAGCATGAGCCTCCCCAGGGCGTCGGGGCCGAAGCCGTCCACGTCCTTCTTCGGCGAGATTTGATGCATGATATCCTTTTCGTTGAGGTGCTTGGGGAGAGGAAGCTGCACGAGTATGCCGTGCACCTTGGGGTCGTTGTTGAGCTCCTCCACGAGCCTCAGGAGCTCGTCCTGCGAGGTGTTTTCGGCGAGCTTGTGCCCCACGCTCCTTATCCCTAGGGACTCGCAGGTCTTCTCCTTGTTGGCCACGTACTTCTTGGAGGCCGGGTTTTCCCCGACGAGCACCACGGCCAGGCCGGGCTCCACGCCCCTGGACTTGAGGGCCTCGATCTCGCCCTTGAGCTTTTCCTTGATGTCCGCCGCAACTTTCTTGCCGTCGATCAACTGAGCCGCCATGAGATTAGTCCTCCATTCAATCCTTTTTCTTTATGAGTTCCAGCATCTCCTCTCGCGTGGATGCCTTCGTCCTGAAAATGCCGCGCACGGCCGAGGTCACGGTCCTCGAGCCGGGCTTCTTGATCCCCCGCATGCTCATGCAAAGATGCTCAGCGTCTATTATAACCATCGAACCCTTCGGTTTCAGCCTCTCCATTATCATGTCGGCAAGCTGGGAGGTCAGTCGCTCCTGAACCTGGGGCCT
Source organism: Nitrospirota bacterium (assembly GCA_037385265.1). GTDB lineage: Bacteria > Nitrospirota > Thermodesulfovibrionia > Thermodesulfovibrionales > JdFR-86 > JARRNG01. The sequence continues at coordinate 15,500 of JARRNG010000003.1, read as the reverse complement.
CTTGGCGAGGTGCTCGAGCGCTTTGGCCAGCTCGCTGAGGCCCACGATGTTTCCCGTCGGGATGTAGGCTATGTGGGCCTTTCCGATGAAGGGAAGGAGGTGGTGTTCGCAGACCGAGTAGAAGGGGATGTCCTTTATGAGGACCATCTCGTCGTGGGTCTCGCCCTCGATGGTCTTGAGAAGCTTCTCGGGCTCGCCCTTGAGACCGGCGAATATCTCCTCGTACATCTTGGCCACGCGCTTCGGTGTATCCTTGAGGCCGGGCCTCCCCGTGTCCTCCCCGATGCCCTCGAGAACGAGCCTTACGCCCTGCTCAATCTTCTTCTTGTCCATTTACGTTTCCCCCGCACTGGATTACGCGCCTGTCGGTCATTATGGTGTCGATGCCTATGTCGTGGGCTTCGGCCGGTATTGTCTCAACCATCTGCTCCTCGAAGGCGAGGGCGACCAGGGCGGGCCGGGCGGCTTCCGACGAGAGGAGCTTGTCGTAATAACCCTTCCCATAGCCCAGCCTGTTTCCCTTATCGTCGAAGGCGGCCCCGGGCACGACGACCAGGTCGACCTCCGCGATGTCCCTTAGGCGCTCCGCCCGGGCCTCGGGCTCGGGTATTCCCATATAGCCCGGGGCAAGCTCCTCCAGACCCTTTATCTCGTAAATCTTGAGCGCAGCCTCGTCCTTATGGACCCTGGGGACGAGCACGGCCTTGCCCGATTCGAGGGCCGCGCTTATGAGGTCCCTGGTCTCGACCTCAGACCTGAAGGAGACGTAGAAGAGGATGGTCCTCGACTGACGATAGGCCTCCAGGGCGCGCAGCCTTTCCGAGATCGCCCTTTCCTTTACCTTCCTTACGAGGAGAGGTATGGCATCCCTCCGCCTCAGGGCCTCGGCGCGCAGTTTCGCTTTAAGTTCGGTTTCCGGTAATGTGTCTTTCAATGCTGTCTCTTATCTCCCTGACCTCATCCAGAAGATGCCCGGCGGCCTCGTAGGGCGGCTGGCCCTTGATGTCGGCCTCCATGACGTCGTGGCTGAATTCGAGGGCCCCCACGAGGGTCATGTCGCCGATGTTTTCCCTGATGAAATTGACGTCCTCCGCGCTCCTGGTCTTGTTGGCGACGACGAAGACGTGCCTCACCCCGAGCCCCCGGGCGAGGTCCTTCACCGCCAGGGCCGTCTGGATGCTCCTCTTGCCAGGCTCCACGACCACCACGAAGGCGTCCACCGCCTCGGCCGTGCCGCGGGTGAAGTGCTCTATGCCGGCCTCCATGTCTATGACCACGACCTCGTCCCTGTCCACGATCAGGTGCTTGAGGAGCCTCCTGAGGAATATGTTCTCCGGGCAGTAGCATCCCGAGGCTGCCTCCTTGGACTTCCCGGTGATGATGAGCACGATGTTGTCGAAGCGGAACCCGCACTCTTCGGGGATGTCGTCCACCCTTGGGTTGAGCTTGAAGACGCCCCCCGGGGCTCCGGGCTTGGCGCCCGTCCGCTCCTCGATGAGGGCCGTCATCTCGGCTATGGGCCTTATATTGGCCACATCCTCGGCCGAGAGGCCGAAGGCGGCGGCGAGGTTTGCGTCCGGGTCCGCGTCTATGGCGAGCACCTTCCTTCCCTCGGAGGCGTATATCCGGCTGAGGGTCGCCGACAGGGTGGTCTTGCCGACCCCGCCTTTTCCAGTAATCGCAATTTTCATATATAAAATAGTAACATCTGGTGGAAATGGCTGTAAACTTACTATATAACCAGTTCGGGGGCGGATAAGTCAACATTTTTGAGCTAAATCGACGAATTCCCTCTCAGTGCTCCCTTCGGGTTGAATGCGAGGCGGAAGAACCAGAGCCTTGGTGAGGGACTACTTAGCCGCCCAAGATACACGGGTTGAAACAGGGCTCTCCGGAATCTCGAAATGGTTCGGGCGCTCCGCCCCTTAGTGCGCCAAGACTAGGCCGAGGCGGCGTGGCCCTTACAGAACCCGCAATATATGCTAAAAGCCCTTGAAATACCTATGAAAGTATTAGTATAGTAATAACTCACCGGTTGAGCGACTATATGGCGGAACTTAAGAAAATCAAACAACTCCGGAAAAATATCGACTCTATTGACGAGGAGATCCTCGACGCCCTTAACAGAAGGGCCGAGGTGGTCCTCGAAATCGGCAAGATAAAGCACGACCGCAAGGAAAAGCTTCACGCACCCGCCCGGGAGAACGAGGTCGTCACCAGGCTCGCCAAGCTAAACAAGGGTCCGTTTCCGGAGGAAGCCCTTAAGACGGTCTACCGCGAGATAATGTCGGCGTCCCTGGCCCTCGAGGGGGCGCTCAAGGTCGCCTACTTCGGTCCCCAGGCCACGTTCACCCACCTGGCGGCGCTCCGGCATTTCGGCTCCTCGGCGGAGTTCATGCCCAGCGAGAGCATAAAGGAGGTCTTCGAGGCCGTCGACTCGGGCAAGGCCGAATACGGCGTTGTGCCCATAGAGAACTCCAGCGAGGGCATAGTGAGCCATACCCTTGACATGTTCATCGACTACGACCTCAGCATATGCGCCGAAGTGCTCCTGGAGGTCTCCCACCATCTCCTGTCGAAGACGGGGCGCAAGGCCGACATAAAGAAGATCTACTCGCACCCCCAGCCTGCCGCCCAGTGCAGGGGCTGGCTTGAGGCCAACATGCCCGGAGTCCCCCTGGTGGAGGCGGCCAGCACGGCCAAGGCCGCCGAGACCGCGGCCCGGGAGAAGTCGGCCGCCGCCATTGCCTCGGAGCTTGCCGCCTCGGTCTACGGCCTGAAGTTCGTCGAGAAGCGCATAGAGGACAGCAGGCGGAACTTCACGCGGTTCCTTGTCATATCCGCTCAGTCCCACCCGAGGACGGGAAACGACAAGACCTCGATAATGTTCTCGGCCAAAGACCGGCCAGGCGCGCTCTACGGGGTTCTGGAGCCATTCAAGCGGGCCAGGATAAACCTGACCAAGATAGAATCGAGGCCCTCGAGGCGCAGGGCCTGGGAATATATCTTCTTCGTGGATATGCTCGGGCACATCGAGGACAGGAAAGTGCAGAAGGCCATAGGCGAGATGAAGGAAGCCTGCCTGTTCCTCAAGGTGCTCGGCTCTTATCCCTGCGGTGAGTGAATGGTTCGTCCGCCCGAATACGTGTCGGCCATAGAACCCTACGTTCCCGGGAAACCAATCGAGGAGCTCGAGCGTGAGCTCGGCATAAAGGGCTCGGTGAAGCTCGCCTCAAACGAAAACCCGGCGGGGCCGTCGAGGAAGGCCGTCGAGGCGTTGACCCCAGAGGTGATGGGCGCCCTGAACAGGTATCCCGACGGCGGGGCCTTTTACCTGACAAGGGCCCTGGCGGAAAGGCACGGGGTTTCGGAGGACCAGATAATCCTGGGCAACGGCTCGAACGAGCTCATCGACATCGCCGTGAGGACCTTCATGAGGCCGGGCGACGAGGCGGTAATGGCATGGCCCTCCTTCGTGGTCTACCCCATGTCTGTCCAGGCCCAGGGATGCCGGGGCGTGAGGGTGCCGCTTCGGGATTTCAGGCACGACCTCGCGAAGATGGCCGAGGCCGTCACGGAGAAGACGAAAATGGTCTTCGTCGCCAACCCCAATAACCCCACGGGCACTATAAACACCCGGGACGAGTTCGACGGCCTCATGGAGGGGATGCCCGAGGGGGTCCTCGTGCTCGTGGACGAGGCGTACTTCGAGTACGTCGAAAGCGCGGACTACGCCGACGCCATGAAGCACATGCGCTCGGGACGGAACGTGCTGGCGCTCAGGACATTTTCAAAGATCTACGGCCTGGCCGGGCTCAGGATCGGCTACGGGGTCACGAGGCCGGAGATCGCCCGCGACATGAATAGGCTTCGCGAGCCCTTCAACACGAACAGCCTCGCGCAGGCGGCCGCCCTGGCGGCCCTTTCGGACACGGGGCACGTGGAGCGCTCGAAACGGATAAACGGGGAGGGGAAGGCGTACTTGTACAGGGAGCTCGACGCCCTTGGAATTAGATACGTCCCCACGGAGGCGAACTTCATCTTCATGTTCCCGGGCAAGCCTTCGGCGGAGGTCTACGGCGCGCTTCTGAAACGAGGGGTGATAGTCAGGCCCATGGGGGAGGACTCCATAAGGGTGACCATAGGGCTTCCTGAGGAAAACAAGAGGTTCATAGAGGGTATGAAGGCGGTTTTAATCTAACGATTCCATAGAGGGAGACTTAAGGCAAAGATGGATATCATCGTGATGAATCCCGGCGCTAAGCGGGACGAGATCGGCAAGGTCGTCAGAAAGCTCAAGAGGTGGGGCCTCAAGGCTCAGATTTCGAGGGGCACCGAGAGAACCATCGTGGGCGTGATAGGGGACACTTCAAAGATACCCGAGGACGCGGAGAACGCGGTTCGCGCCATGGAGGGCGTGGAAGACGTAATGAGGATTCTGAAGCCCTTCAAGCTCGCGAGCCGGGACTTCAGGAAGACCCCCACGGTCATAAGCGTAAGGGGCAGGCGCATAGGAGGGAAGAAGATAGCCGTAATCGCCGGGCCCTGTTCGGTGGAAAACAGGGAGATGCTCCTCGATATCGCCGTTAAGATCAGCCGCGCCGGGGCCTCGTTCATAAGGGGCGGGGCCTTCAAGCCCAGGACGTCGCCTTATTCGTTCCAGGGACTGGGCGAGGAGGGGCTCAAGTACCTCGCCGAGGCCCGGGAAAAGACGGGACTCCCCGTGGTGACTGAGCTCATGGACCCCAGGGATATGGACCTCATAGAGAAGTACGCCGATATCATCCAGATCGGAACCAGGAACATGCAGAACTTCAGGCTCCTCCTGGAGGTAGGCATGAGCAAGAAGCCCGTGCTTCTGAAGAGGGGGCTTTCGGCGACAATTAAGGAACTGCTCATGGCGGCCGAGTACGTAATGTCCAAGGGGAACCAGAGGGTCATTCTCTGCGAGAGGGGGGTGAGGACCTTCGAGACGGCCACGCGGAACACTCTCGACCTCAGCGCCATCCCGGTCCTGAGGGAACTGACCCATCTGCCCATCGTGATAGACCCCAGCCACGCCGTGGGCAGGTGGAGCCTCGTGGCCTCCATGTCGAAGGCCGCCGTGGCAGCCGGGGCCGACGGCCTCATGATAGAGGTGCACAACAGGCCCGACGAGGCCTTCTCCGACGGCGAGCAGTCCCTCAAGCCGGAAGCTTTCAAGAAACTCATGGCCGAACTGAAGCCGGTTGCCAGGGCCGTGGGGAGGGAGATATAGCCACGGCCACGATCTTCGAAAGGGCCGCCGTCCTCGGCGTGGGGCTCATAGGGGCTTCCCTGGCGCTTGCGATGAAGGGGAAGTCCCTCGTCGGCCATGTTGTGGGGCATGGGAGATCGGAAGCCAACCTCAAGCGGGCCAGGGAAAGGGGCATTATAGACTCCTACGAGCTCGACGCGGCCCGTGCCTGCAGGGGCGCTGACCTCGTCGTCTACGCGACTCCGGTGGGCGCCTTCAAGCAGATGGCCCGCTCCATAAAGGGGGCTCTCAAGGAAGGCGCCATAGCAATAGACGTGGGAAGCGACAAGGGCTCACTGGTGCGGGATATCGAGGGCCTGAGTCCTGAGGGGGCTCATTTCGTCGCCTGCCACCCCATCGCGGGCTCGGAGAGCTCCGGCATCGACGCCGCAAGCGGGAAGCTTTTCGAAGGCCGGCTCTGCATAATCTGCCGGACCGAACGGACTGACCATGGAGCTTTTGACAGGGTCTCCGGGCTCTGGAGAGGGGTCGGTTCTAGGGTAGAGGTCATGGACCCTTTTACCCACGACTCGGTGTTCGGCCTCGTAAGCCATCTGCCCCACGTGATTGCCTACGCCCTCATGAACACGGTGGCCGACGTCGACCCCGGAAGCCTGGATTATGCGGGAAACGGCTTCAAGGACACGACGAGGATAGCGGCGAGTTCCCCTGCCATCTGGCGCGACATCTGCGCCATCAATAGAGGCAATCTCTTGAAATATCTCGATGCTTTTAAGACGAACATCGACGACCTGCTCACGCTCCTCAGGGATGGAGACCTCGATGGGCTCGAGGCCGCCTTCGAGAGGGCAAGGGGGCTTAGGAGGGGAGTTGAGGACTGAGCTTCGCAGATCAGGCCCGCTCCGGGGCGAGGTTGTCCCCCCTGCGGACAAGTCCATCTCGCACAGGGCCGTAATCATCGCCTCGTTGGCCGAAGGCACAAGCAGGGTGAGCAACCTGCTCAGGGCCGGGGACACCATGAGCACGGTGAACGCCATGAGGGCCCTGGGCGTGGATATAGACGACTCCGGCGACGTCGTCATAGTAAAGGGGAAGGGACTGCACGGGCTCCGGGAGCCCCTGGAGGTCATAGACTGCGGAAACTCGGGCACCACCATGAGGCTCCTTTCGGGCGTGCTGGCCGGCAACCCGTTCTTTTCCGTGCTGACGGGCGACGAATCCCTAAGGCGAAGGCCCATGGGCAGGGTCATCGTTCCGCTTAAGGAGATGGGAGCCGAAATCAGGGCGAGGGATGATGACAAGTTCCCCCCCATGGCCATCAGGGGCGGCAATCTCAAGGCCATGAGTTACGAGATGCCTGTGGCAAGCGCGCAGGTCAAGTCCTGCGTCCTCCTGGCCGGCCTGTATGCCGAAGGCGCAACAGTGGTGATAGAGCCCGGCAAGGCGAGGGACCATACGGAGCGAATGCTTCCCATATTCGGCGTGGACGTCGAGGTCGAGGGAGCAGGCATAAAGGTGGAGGGCGGGAGCAGACCGAAAGCGGCGGACCTGGAGGTCCCCGGGGATTTCTCTTCCGCGGCCTTCATAATGGGCGCCGCCATGCTCGTCGAGGGCTCGGAGATACGTCTTAAGGACGTGGGGCTCAATCCCCTCCGGACGGGTCTCCTGTCCGTTTTCCGAAGGATGGGCGCGGAGTTCGCTATCGAGAACGAGCGGGAGATATCCGGGGAGCCCGTGGGCGACGTGGTCTGCCGCCATTCGGGGCTCAAGGGAATAGACGTGGGCGGAGACGAGATCCCCTCTATGGTGGACGAATTCCCGATACTCTGCGCCCTGGCGGCCAGGGCGGAGGGGGTCACGAATATAAGGGGAGCCGGGGAGCTGAGGGTCAAGGAGTCGGACAGGATATCGGCCATGGCCGGGGGGCTGAGGGCCATGGGCGCGGAGGTGGAGGAGTACCCCGACGGCCTCAGCATCAAGGGTTCGGAGAGGCTCAGGGGCGCCGAGATCCACAGCGGGGGCGACCACAGGATAGCGATGGCCTTCTCTGTGCTCGCCCTTGTTGCCGAGGGAAGCACCGTCATAGAGGGCTCGGAGGCGGTGGATGTATCTTTTCCGGGATTTTATGTTATTCTAAAAGGAGTTACGTCTTAATGGGCAGAGTTATAGCAATAGACGGACCGTCAGGGGCCGGCAAGAGCACAGTGGCCAAGATGCTTGCCGAGATGATGGGCATGGATTACCTGGACACCGGCGCCCTTTACCGGGCCGTGGCCCTCGGCCTGACCAGCCTTGGCATTTCGTCCGACGACCCGGAACGGAAGATATCCGAGCACCTCGAAAATATCGACGTAAGCTTCAGGGATGGCAGGGTATTTCTTAATGGGCAGGACGTCTCCGAGGAGATTCGCACCACCGAGGCGGGGCATCTTTCCTCTGTATTTTCGGCCCGTAAGGCCGTCAGGGACTTTCTCCTTCCGGTGCAGCGGAGGGCTGCTCAGGACTCCGACCTGGTGGCCGAAGGCAGGGATATGACGACCGTCGTCTTCCCGGAGGCCTGGCGCAAGTTCTACCTCGACGCCAGCGTAGAGGCGCGGGCCCAGCGCAGATACCTCCAGCTCAGGCAAAATGGCGTGCCTGCCACGATGGAGGACGCCGAAAGGGACATCGTCGAGAGGGACAAGCGGGATTCCTCGCGGGATCTCGCTCCCCTGAGGGTGGCGGACGATGCCGTATACATCGACACGTCCGATATGACGCTCGAGGAGGTCATGAAAGCTATGCTCGGCAGCGTGAGGGGAGAGAAGCTGAGGGTATGAGGATTTACAAGGCAAAAGACGCCGGTTTCTGCTTTGGCGTGAGGAGGGCGATAGATATAGCCCAGAAGGTGGCCGCCGAGAAAAACGGCGGGGGCGGGGTTTACACCCTGGGGCCCATTATCCACAACCCTCAGGTGATAGAGCAGTTGAGGGCCAAGGGGGTAAGGCCTGTGAAGCGGGTCGGAGACCTCAGGAAGAGGAAGGTCGGAACGGTCATAGTGAGGACCCACGGCATAACCAAGGAGGTCCAAAGGAAGCTGACAGATGCCGGGTACGAAGTAATAGACGCGACGTGCCCCTATGTAAAAAAAGCTCAATATTATGCTAAACTTCTACAAGAAGAAGGTTATCAAGTGGTTATTCTCGGCGACAGGGAGCACCCGGAGGTAAAGGGCCTCTTGAGTTACGCCGGGAGGGGAAGCGTCGTCGTCAAGGACAGCTCCGAACTGCCGCCTCTCAAAAAGAAGGTCGGCGTGGTGGTCCAGACGACCAAGCACGTGGAATCCCTTAGAGACCTTCTCGGCGCTATCTTGGAGCAGACGCGCGAGCTTAAGGTATACAATACTATCTGCAGCTCCACCACGAACAGGTTGAGGGAAACCGGGGAGCTCGCGGAAAAGGTTAGCGTCATGGTTATAGTTGGGGGCAGGAACAGTGCTAACACTACTCAGTTGGCAAACCTCTGCAGGTCCCTGAAAGTCCCCACGTACCATGTCGAGACGGCAACCGAGCTGAGAAAGAAGTGGTTCGAGGGAGCCGAGACAGTCGCCATTTCAGCCGGGGCTTCGACCCCGGATTGGCTTATAGATGAAGTGGAAGAAACGATTAAAAAATATACAGGAGGAAGGGCAATTGATGGATCTTAGGAACGAAGAGCTAGAGAAACTCTATGCCGAGACTTTCCAGGGTATCGAGGCAGGTTCGATACTGACGGGGAAGGTGGTTTCGGTGAAACCCGACGGCGTGATAGTAGACGTCGGGTTCAAATCCGAAGGCATCGTCAACGGCTCCGAGTTTTCAAGCGAAGAACTCGATGCTCTCAAGGAGGGAGACGACATCGAGGTTTTCGTCGTCACCACTGGGGACTCCGAGGGGATGGTGGTCCTATCGAGAGAGAGGGCTTCGAGAATAAAGGCATGGGCCAGCCTGGAAGAGATGATGAAGGCCGACGAGGCCGTCGATGGGGTTCTCAGGGAAAAGACCAAGGGAGGGGCGTTCGTCGAGATCTCCGGCCTCAAGGCCTTTCTGCCGGCGTCCCACATAGACATAAGGCCCGTGAGAGACATTGACCCTCTCGTGGGCAAGCAGATGAAATTCAAGATTCTCAAGGTCAACAGCAGGCGCTCGAACATCATCGTATCGAGGCGCCAGTACCTTGAGGAGCAGAGGGAGTCCCTGAGGGCCGAGACCCTTGAAAAGCTCAAGGATGGAAACCTCATGGCGGGCACCGTCAAGAATATAACCGATTACGGCGTGTTCGTCGATCTGGGAGGCGTCGATGGCCTCCTTCATATATCCGACATTTCCTGGGGGCGCATATCGCACCCGTCCGCGCACTTTTCCATAGGTGATGATATCGAGGTATTGGTGCTCAGCTTCGACAGGGAAAACGAGAAGGTAACCCTAGGCTACAAGCAGAAGAGGCCCGACCCGTGGAGCACGGTGGAAGAGAAATATCCAGTGGGTACGAGGGTGAACGGGAAGGTCGTTAGCATAGCCGACTACGGAGCCTTCGTCGAGGTCGAGGAGGCCCTGGAAGGGCTGGTGCACATCTCCGAAATAGAGTGGTCCCCCAGGCCGAAGCACCCTTCGAAGTACGTTCAGGAGGGCGACGAAGTCGAGGCCGTGGTGCTTCATTCCGACTGCAATGAGAGAAAGCTTTCGCTGAGCCTGAAGCAGCTCAAGCCGAGCCCGTGGGAACTTGTGGCCGAGCGCTACAGGCCGGGGCAGACGATAACCGGTATGGTCAGGGGCATTACGGAATTCGGCGCCTTCGTGGGCCTTATCGAGGGCGTGGACGGATTGGTGCACATATCCGACATATCCTGGACCCGCCACCTGAAGCACCCCTCGGAGATTCTCAGGAAGGGTCAGGAGGTCGAGGCCGTGGTCCTGAGCATAGAGCCTGAGAAGGAGAGGATAGCCCTGGGCATAAAGCAGGTGACCCCGGACCCCTGGATCAGCGAGATACCGAGCAAATATAAGCTCGGAGACGAGATTCCATGCCGGGTGCTCAGGATCACCGATTTCGGCATCTTCGTCGAGCTCAACCACGAGGTAGAAGGCCTCATCTACGCCTCCGAGGTCATCGAGATTCCGGAGCCCCTGAAGGAGGGCGACGAGGTCATGGCGAGGATTATCAAGATCGATTTGGAAAACCGCAAGATAGGCCTAAGCATGAAGAACGTCAGGGCCGAAGCCGAGTGAGGAAGTTAGTAGTCATACTGGCCGTTCTCTTCGGGGTCATTATGCTCTTCGGGGCGATTTACGCCCTTGTCGGGAAGAAGCCCATAGTAAGCCCCGGAAAGGTCGCCATAGTGCGCATCGAGGGGCCGATAATCGATTCCCGCGAGGCCGTAAGCGAGCTAAAGAGCTTCGCCGAGGACTCCTCCGTCAAGGCGATAGTGCTCAGGGTCGACAGCCCCGGCGGTGCAGTGGCTCCATCTCAGGAAATCTATACCGAAGTGAAGAAGGCCGCAGAGAGGAAGAAGGTCGTGGTCTCGATGGGCTCCCTGGCCGCCTCCGGGGGGTACTATGTGTCGTCTCCAGCCACCACGATAGTGGCGAATCCCGGGACAATCACCGGTTCCATAGGCGTAATTATGGAGATACCCAACTTCGAGGGCCTGATGGATAAAATCGGCGTTAAGACCACCGTCGTCAAGAGCGGGAAGTTCAAGGACATAGGCTCGGCCACGAAGGAGCTTACGCCGGAGGAGAGAAGGCTTCTCCAGGAAGTAATGGACGACGTGCACGAGCAGTTCATACGAGCCGTGGCAGAGGGAAGGGGCATGGCCTTCGAGGACGTGGCCAAACTCGCCGACGGAAGGATTTTCAGCGGGGAGCAGGCCAAGGAGCTTGGCCTCGTCGACGAGCTCGGCGGCCTCGAGGACTCGATAGCGCTCAGCGCCCGCATGGCGGGCATTAAGGGAAAGCCCGAGGTGGTCGAGCACGAGGAGAAGATCGGCCTGCTGGACCTGCTGCTGAACGGGAAGCTCGCCGGCAGGTTGACTAACATGTCCGAGACCATGAGCATAAAGTACTTATTTAATCCCTAAGGAGGAGAGATGACTAGATCGGCTCTTATCGAGAAAGTGGCGCAGAGGGTCGAGGGGCTTACCCTGAAGCAGACCGAGATCGTGGTCGAAACCGTTTTCGACAGCATCAAGGAGGCCCTCAAGAAGGGCGAGAAGATAGAGATCAGGGGGTTCGGCAACTTCAGGCTCAAGGAAAGGCAGCCCAGAAAGGCGCGCAACCCCAAGACCGGCGAGAGCGTCGATGTCCCTCAGAAGAAGGCCATCAGGTTCAAGGCGGGCAAGGCCCTCAAGGAGGCCCTGAACCCTTCGGAACAGCTTTAGCAGCAGGACTGACCTTGCCGGGCACGGCCGCCCGCGTGCTTGTCAAACAATCTCACCCATGATTCGGCCCCGCGGCGCGGGGCCTTTTCGCGCATGGATATTTCACGATTCATAAGAGGCCTGGAGTCCGACGACTCGATGCGCCTGGATGTGTCGGAATACAGGTTCAGAGCCCCCCTTGAGCCTCATTTCGCGGAGGTGGAACTCCCCCAGAAGTTGACTGGCGCCCTGACGGCCCGGGGGCTTGGGAAATTCTATACACACCAGCGCGAGGCCATCGAACTTCTGCGCGAAGGCAATAACGTGGTGGTGATGACGCCCACGGGAAGCGGAAAGAGCCTCATATACAACGTCCCCGTGCTCGAGTCCGTCCTGGAAGACCCGGAGGCCCGGGCGCTCTATATCTTTCCTCTTAAGGGCCTCGAGCAGGACCAGTTCAACAATCTCGCGGGGCTGGCGGAAGCGCTGGGCATCGATAACGTCGGCGCCGTATACGACGGCGACACCACGGCCTACCGGAGAAGGAAGATACGGGACAACCTACCCAATGTGATTTTCACCAATCCCGACATGCTCCACCTCGCGATAAACGCCTTCCATCCCAAGTGGGAGGCCTTCTTCAGGAAGCTCAGGTACGTGGTGATAGACGAGATACATACATACAGGGGCGTCTTCGGCTCGCACGTGGCCCAGGTGCTGAGGAGGCTCCGGAGGATTGCCCGCAGGTGGGGCGCCGAGCCCCTGTTCATAGCCTGTTCGGCCACGATTGCGAACCCTGGAGCCCTGGCCCGCGACCTGACGGGCCTCGAGTTCAAGGTCGTGGGCGAAAGTGGCGCTCCCCTCGGCGGACTGCATTTCGCGTTTCTAAGCCCTCACGAAAGCCCCTACACGGCGGCCACGAGGCTTTTCCGGCGGTGCCTCAGGGCCGGGTTCAGGACCATTGTTTTTACGAGGGCGAGGAAGATTACCGAGCTGATATATTCGTGGACCCTCGAGCAGGCCCCCGAATACGCCGGGCTCATAAGCCCGTACAGGGCCGGTTTTCTGCCCCGGGAGCGGAGGGAGATCGAGCAGAGGCTCTTCAGCGGCGAGCTCCTGGGCGTTGTCTCCACCAGCGCCCTCGAGCTCGGCGTGGACATCGGGGGCCTCGACGCCTGCATTCTCGTTGGATACCCCGGCTCGGTCTCGAGCACCTGGCAGAGGGCCGGCAGGGTCGGCCGCAGGGGAGAGGAGTCGGCGGTCTTCCTGGTCGCCGCCAGGGACGCCCTCGACCAGTACATCGTCCGACATCCCGACGAGTTCTTCGGAAAGAGCCACGAGGCGGCCGTGATAGACCCGTACAACCGCAATATCCTCAAGGCCCACCTTCCGTGCGCCGCCCGGGAGGTATACCTGAAAAGCGACGAGAGCGTTTACGACATGGGGATCATAGGCCCCGTCGTAGAAGAGCTCGTCGCCGAGGGAAAGATGAGGCCGGGCAAGGATGGGGATGTCTGGTATTCCTCTGCGCCCATGCCCCACAGGGAAGTTGGCATAAGGGCGGTGGGCGAAACCTACCACATCTACGGCGAAGATGGCCGCATAGGCGAACTGAGCGGTATGAAGGTGTTCAGGGAGGCGTTTCCCGGCGCCCTGTACCTTCACATGGGAAGGCAGTACAGGGTCCAGGAGCTGGACCTCGAACACCGCAGGGTCCGCGCCAGGGAAGTGGACGTGAGATACTACACCCAGGCCCTCACCAACGAGGAAACGGACGTGATAAACGAGACCCGCAAGAAGAGGGCCAAGGGGTTTTCGGTCCACGAGGGGAGCATCAGGATAAGGCAGAGGGTTGTCGGTTACGACAAGAAGGGCCTCTTCGACGGGCAGAGGATCTCTCGGCACGGCCTAGATATGCCCGAGTGCGTCTTCGACACCGAGGGCATATGGCTGAGGCTTTCGGAAGGGCTCATAGCGGAGGCCGAGGAGCTGGGCTTCGACGTGGGAGGCACGCTTCATGCCTTCGAGCACGCGGCCATCTCTGCGCTGCCGCTTTTTGCGCTCTGCGACAAGTCAGATATCGGGGGCATAAGCTACGAGCACTACCCCCCCTTCGGAAGTAGCGCCATATTCATCTATGACGGCATGGAGGGCGGCGTGGGCCTCTCGAGGCGGGCCTTCGACGTGTTGAGGGAATGGCTTAAGGCAACGCTGGCTCTCATGGAGGAATGCCCCTGCGAGAGCGGCTGCCCCTCGTGCGTGCAGGATCCGCAGTGCGGCTCGGGAAACCAGCCCCTGGACAAGGGCGGAGCAACGTGGCTTACAAGGAGGCTCTTGTCAGAAGGGCATTAGGCTGGGCATCCTGCCCTTTTTCTTGAACATCTTGAGCATCTTCTGCATCTGAAGGTACTGCTTTATAACCCTGTTTACGTCGGCGGGGGTGGTGCCGCTTCCGTTTGCGATTCTCCGCTTCCGGCTTCCCTTGAGAAGGTTGACGTTTCTTCTTTCGGCGGGGGTCATGGAGTCGATTATGGCCTCGACCTTGACGAGCTCCTTCTCCTCGACCTTTACGCCTTTGAGCTTGTTCATCCCCGGTATCATGCTCAGCAGGTTCTCCAGGGGGCCCATGTTGCGGAGCTTGCGGAGCTGGTCCCTCAGGTCCTCGAAGGTGAAGGACTCGGACATGATCTTCTCCTGGAGCTCTCTGGCCTCCTTTTCGTCCACCTCCTTCTCGGCCTTCTCGATCAGCGTGAGTACGTCGCCCATGCCGAGTATGGAAGATGCAATTCTGTCCGGGTGGAAGGACTCGAGGGCGTCGATCTTCTCGCCCACGCCGATGAATGTTATGGGCTTGTCCGTGACCTGCCTGATGGAGAGCGCGGCGCCTCCCCTTGCGTCGCCGTCCATCTTCGTGAGGACGACACCGTCTATCCCCAGGGATTCGTTGAACTTCGAGGCCACGTTCACGGCGTCCTGGCCAGTCATGGCATCGGCCACAAACAGCGTCTCGTTAGGCTCGGTGGCGGCCTTGATGTTGCGAAGCTGCTCCATGAGGGGCTCGTCTATGTGCAGACGGCCGGCCGTGTCGAATATGACTATGTCGCGGCCCTCGCGCTTGGCTTCCTTTATGGAGTCGGAACAGACCGCCACGGGGTCCTTCGCGGTTTTGGCGTGGTAGACGGGCACCCCCGTCTGTTCGCCCAGGGTAATGAGCTGCTCTATGGCGGCGGGACGCTGGAGGTCGGCCGCCACGAGCATGGGCCTTCGGCCCTCCCCCTTGTAGATAATGGCTATCTTTGCCGCCGTGGTGGTCTTGCCCGAGCCCTGGAGGCCCACGAGCATAAACACCGTGGGGGGGTTGGGGGCGAGGTGCACCTTCCCGGTGGTGCCCCCGAGGAGCTCCACGAGCTCGTTGTGGACTATCTTTACGACCTGCTGCCCGGGGGTCAGGCTTTCAAGCACCTCTTTGCCTACGGCTTTCTCGCGGAGGCGCCTTACGAAGTCCTTGACCACCTTGTAGTTTACGTCGGCTTCAAGAAGGGCCACCCTCACTTCCTTGAGGGCCACGTCCACGTCCCCCTCGGTTATGAGGCCCTTGCCCTTGAGTGTCTTGAATACGCTGTCGAGCTTCTCGCTGAGGGATTCAAACATCAGAGGCTGTCCTTGACTCCCTCGAGGAGTTGCTCGAAAATGCCGGGGCCGTATCCCAAATGGTGCTCCACGATATTGCCCTGGGGGTCGATTACCAGGGCCGTCGGTATCGTGTAAACCCCGTACTTCTCAACCAAGTTCTGGTCGTCGAAAAGCACGGTATATGATATCTCGTTGTCTTCCATGAAGTCTTGCACGATCTCCCTGCCTTCATCGATGGAAATGCCGAGGATTACA
>JARRNG010000002.1:0-33819 GCA_037385265.1 Nitrospirota bacterium | reverse complement strand
AAAGTGGGAGGCCCTGCCGAAGGCGCTCAGCGTGGACGAGGTCAGGGAACTCCTTGAAAGCGGCAAGAACGGGCGCTTCGTGCTCAGGGACTCGGCGATGCTGGAGCTGCTGTACTCCTCGGGCCTCAGGGTGACGGAGCTCGTCTCCCTCAAGGTCTCGGACGTGAATTTCGAGTCGGGATTTCTGAGGGTCGTGGGCAAGGGCGGCAAGGAAAGGGTCGTCCCGACCAGCCCGCGGGCTCTCAGGAAGGTGAAGGAATACATGCGCGAGCTGAGGCCGGAGCTCCTCAAGGGCAGGCGCTCCGATTACCTCTTTGTTACGTTGCGGGGCAGGCCGATGACGAGGCAGCGCTTCTGGCAGACCCTCAAGTCCTATGGCGCCCTTGCGGGCGTGGAGCTTTCGCCCCATACGCTGAGGCACTCCTTCGCCACCCATATGCTCGAGGGCGGGGCCGACCTCAGGAGCCTCCAGAAGATGCTCGGCCACTCCGACATATCCACCACCCAGATATACACCAAGGTTTCGATGGACAGGACCAAGAAGGTCTACAGTGAACACCACCCAAGAGGCTAAGACCACTCGGAGGAACCTATGCCTGTAGAACCGCTTAAGCCGGAAGAGCTATACAAATGCTGCGACCCCAAGACGCTTGAATTTTTCGAGACCACTTCCGACATCGAGCCCACTGAAGGCACCATCGGGCAGGACAGGGCCCTCAAGGCCCTGGACTTCGGCCTCGAGCTCGAAAGCAAAGGGTTCAATATATTCATCCTGGGCGAATCCGGCACTGGGAAGATGACGACCATCAAGAACCTCCTGAAGAGCCGCGCGGCGTCGGAGCCGGTCCCTTCCGACTGGTGCTACGTCTACAACTTCGAAGACCCCGACAGGCCCATGGCCATCAAGCTCGACCCCGGCAAGGCCGTGGAGTTCCAGAAGGACATGGACAAGTTCATCAAGTCCTTGCGGGAGGAGCTTGCCAAGGTATTCGAATCGAAGGAGTACGAAAAGCAGAGGAACAAGATAATGGAGGGGTTCCAGAAGAAGCAGAAGAAGCTGTTCGGCTCCCTCGAGGAAGAGGCCGAACAGAGGGGCTTCTCCATCCGCAAGACCGTAAGCGGCCTCCTCATAGTCCCAATGAAGAAGACCGGCGAACCTGTGAGCGAGGAAGAGTTCGAAAAATTGCCCGACGAAGAGAAGGCCCGTATAGAGTCCATAGGCTCGGAGCTCCAGGAGAAGCTCAATGACGTCTTAAGGGCTGTGAAGGACGAGGAGAAGCTCGTGAAGGAGAAGATCGAGGAGCTCGAGCGAGAGGCCACTTTGAGCGCCGTGGGCCACCACATAGAAGACCTGAAGGAAAAGTACAAGGACAACGAGAAGATTCTCAGCTACCTCGACAAGGTTCAGGGAGACATCTTGGAACATATCGAGGACTTCAAGGGGGGCGAAGAGCAGCAGCCCGCGCTCCCCTTGCTAAGGCCCCAGAAGCAGGAGCCCTCTTTCGAGCGGTATGCGGTCAACGTGATCGTCAACAACAAGGACGCCGAGGGAGCCCCTTGGGTCTACGAGAGCAACCCCACGTATCTGAACCTCTTCGGCCGCATAGAGCACAGGTTCCAGTACGGCATGGCCATGACCGACTTCACCATGATAAAGCCCGGGGCCCTGCATAGGGCCAACGGCGGTTACCTGCTGGTGGACGCCTACGAGGTGCTGAAGAACATATTCTCCTACGACGCCCTCAAGCGGGCCATACAGAACGGGGAGCTCCGGATAGAGGACGTCTGGGAGCAGTACAGGGTCATGTCCACGACCACGCTCAAGCCCGAGCCCATCCCCCTGGACGTAAAGGTCGTCCTTCTGGGGAATCCCTGGCTTTACTACCTGCTTTACAACCTCGACGAGGAGTACAGGGAGCTCTTCAAGGTTAAGGCCGACTTCGACATCCGCATGGACCGGGACGACCCGGCCACGAGGAAATACGCGGAGTTCATAGCCGCCAAGTGCAAGGAGGAGAACCTGCTGCACTTCGACCGTTCGGGGGTGGCCAAGGTGGTCGAGTACGGCTGCCGCCTGGCGGGAGAGCAGGACAAGCTTTCCTCTAAGTTCAGCGACGTGGCCGACCTTATCAGGGAGTCCCACTACTGGGCTTCGAAGGACGGAAAGAAGGTGGTTAGCCTCGAGCACGTAAACAAGGCCCTCGAGGAGAAGATATACCGGAACAACAGGATCGAGGAGCGCCTGAGGGAGCTCATGGCCGACGGTACCCTCATAGTCGACACGGACGGCGAAAAAGTCGGGCAGATTAACGGCCTGGCGGTGCTCAGCATGGGAGACTACGCCTTCGGGAAGCCCTCGAGGATAACGGCAAGGGCCTACGCAGGCAAGGCGGGCGTGGTCAACATCGAGCGGGAGACCAAGATGAGCGGCAAGATTCACGAGAAGGCCATCCTGATAATCTCCAACTACCTCGGAAGCAAATACGCCGTCAATAAGCCCATAAGCGTTTCGGCCTCCATTACCTTCGAGCAGCTCTACGACATGGTGGAAGGAGACAGCGCAACCTGTGCGGAGCTCTACGCCCTTCTGAGCTCCCTGGGCGGCGTGCCGCTCAGACAGAGCATCTCCGTCACGGGATCCATGGACCAGCATGGCTACGTCCAGCCCATAGGCGGGGTGGATGAAAAGATAGAGGGATTCTTCGCCCTCTGCAAGCTCAGGGGACTCGACGGCTCCCACGGCGTCATAATCCCCAGGAAGAACGTGAAGAACCTGATGCTCAAGGATGAGGTGGTGGACGCCGTCAAGGCAGGCAAGTTCACGATATACCCCATCGACATGATGGAAGAAGGACTCGAGATACTCACCGGCATGCCGGCCGGCGAGCTCCAGCCCGACGGCACGTACCCGGAGGGAACGGTCAACCACCTGGTGCTCAAGCGGCTCGAGGAGATAACCGAGGCCATGAAGGCCAAGGAAAAGAAGGAAGAGAAAGAAGTCCCCTCGGCCGTTACGAAGGAGCCTGAGGAAGGGGAGGATGAAAGCCCCGGGAAGAAAGAGGGGCAATAACCGCGGCGGGCACAGGCCAAAATTGAAGGCGCTTCCGGCTTTCCGGAAGCGCCTTATTCATTCAGCCTGATGTCGTCCCTATTCCCAGCTTACCACGTCGGCCTTTTCCCCTTCGCCCCCCTCCTGGTTGTCGGAGCCGAGGGTGAAGAGGTCGTAGTCGCCGTGAGAGCCCGGCGAGACGTACCTGTAGGGCATGCCCCAGGGGTCCTGGGGAATGGCCTTCTTTAGATAGGGGCCGTCCCACCCGTCGACCCCGGGGTCGCTCGCCAGGGCCTGGAGCCCCTGCGAGGTACTGGGGTAGCTGCCCGTGTCCAGGGCGTACTGGTCCAGGGCGGCGCCAAGGAGCTCTATCTGGGCCTTCGCGGCCGCCTGCCTGCCCTTGCCCACCTTCGGGAAAAGCCTGGGGGCGACGAGGGCGGCCAGGAGGCCGATAATAATCATCACCACCATGAGCTCCACGAGGGTGAAGCCCCTGGCGTCCCTGAGAAGTCCGGTCTCCTTCATGGTCATTTTCATCACATCATTATACACGTTTTACCCGGCGTTGAGTAGGCTCCTCCCTTGCCTTGACGGCCCACATCTCCCGTGATACCCTCGACTGTGTGGGGTACGAGCAGCTGGACATCTCCGGAGACGCGGGCGTCAGGGCGACGGGAGGGAGCCTTGAGGAACTATTCGAAAACGCGGCCCTGGGCATGTACAGTCTCGTTACGGACCTCGAGGGCTTGCGGGAAGAGACGACCATTACCGTCGAGGCCGAAAGCGACAGTCCCGAGGGGCTGCTTGTGAATTTCCTGAACGAGCTCATCTACAGGCTCGACACCGGGGGATTCGTAGGGAAAAAGGTAAGGATGCTCCTGACGGGGGAGGAAAAGTTAAAGGCCGAGATAACCGGGGAGGAGTTCGACCCCGAAAGGCACGAAGCCGGCCTCCTTCTAAAGGCCGCCACCTACCACGGCCTGAAGGTGGAGGAAAGGGGCGGCCGGTGGTCCGCCGAGGTGATATTCGACATATAAGGACAAGAGGAAATGGCCGAACTTAAGAGGATAGACGAGAACAGGCTCGAGGTGCCCATTGGCTACAAGCCGGGCATGAGGGTGAAGGGCATTATATACCTCGACGAGAACCTCAGCGAGGGGCTCGAGGAAAAGTGCGTCGAGCAGGTGGCAAACGTGGCCACGCTGCCCGGCATCGTGCGGGCGTCGATGGCGATGCCCGATGTCCATTCCGGCTACGGCTTCGCCATAGGGGGGGTGGCGGCCTTCGACCTCGACGAGGGCGTGGTCTCGCCGGGAGGCGTGGGCTACGACATCAATTGCGGCGTTCGCCTTCTGAGGACCAACCTCAGGAGCGAGGACGTGGAGGGCCGCATCGACGGGCTGGCCTCGGCCCTTTTCCACGCCGTTCCCTCCGGCGTGGGCTCCAAGGGAAGGATCAAGCTCAGCGCTTCGGAAGAAGACAAGGTATACGTAAAGGGGGCCAGGTGGGCCGTGGAGCAGGGCATGGGCGAGCCAGGCGACCTCGAGCGCACCGAGTCCGGCGGGTGTCTGGAAGGGGCCGACCCCTCGCTCATAAGCAAGAAGGCGGCGGACCGCGGAAGCGCGCAGCTGGGCACTCTCGGCTCCGGAAACCACTTCCTCGAGATTCAACGCCTTGACGAGATATACGACCCCGAGGCGGCCAAGGCCCTGGGGCTCTTCGAAGGACAGATAACGGTGATGATACACTGCGGCTCCAGGGGGTTCGGCCACCAGGTGTGCACAGACTTCCTGGAGGTCATGCGAAAGGCGTCGAGGAAATACGGCATCGAGCTTCCCGACATGGAGCTCGTCTGCGCGCCCTTCAACAGCCCCGAGACCCGGGACTACCTAGGCGCCATGAGGGCTGCGGCCAATTACGCCTGGGCCAACAGGCAGTGCATCATGCACTGGACCCGCGAGACCTTCATGCAGAGCCTGGGCCTCTCCCCTAAGGATCTAGGGATGTCGCTCGTCTACGACGTGGCCCACAACGTGGCCAAGGTCGAAGAGCACGAAGTCGACGGAAAAAGGAGGAAGCTCGTGGTCCATCGGAAGGGTGCCACTAGGGCCTTCCCCCCGGGACACCCGGAGCTTCCGGAGGCATACAGGAAGACCGGCCAGCCAGTGCTCATCCCCGGCGACATGGGCCGCGCCTCCTACGTCCTTCTTGGCACCGAGCAGGCCATGCGCGAGACCTGGGGCTCCACCTGCCACGGCGCCGGGAGGGTGCTCTCCAGGCATGCGGCCATAAAGAAGGCCAAGGGGAGGGCCATCTGGCGTGAGCTCGAGGACAAGGGCATAGTGGTGAAGTCCGCCGGCAGGAGGACTCTGGCCGAGGAGATGTCCGAGGCCTACAAGGACGTATCCGACGTGGTCGGCGTGGTGGCCAGGGCGGGAATCTCCCGAAAGGTGGCCCGCCTGAGGCCCCTTGGAGTGGTGAAAGGTTAGAAGGTAGGAAGGGTGCCATGAAGGTCTTGTCCGAAGTCAGGGTAGACGGTAAGAGCCTGAGGCTTGTCCAGGGGGACATAACCGAACGGGACGTGGACGCCATCGTAAACGCCGCCAACTCCTACCTCAAGCACGGCGGCGGAGTGGCGGGGGCCATAGTGCGGAAGGGCGGCGACGTGATACAGGAGGAAAGCGACAGGATAGGCTTCACGCCCGTGGGCACGGCGGTCATGACCTCGGCGGGCAGGCTCAAGGCCAGATATGTCATCCACGCCGTTGGCCCCCGGATGGGCGAGGGCGACGAGGACCACAAGCTCAAGAACGCGGTGCGCGCCACCCTCAACCTGGCTTCGGGCAAGCGCCTCAGGAGCGTGGCGATGCCCGCTATAAGCTCGGGCATCTTCGGCTTTCCCAAGGACAGGTGCGCGAAGATACTCGTCGGCGAGTCGTACGACTACCTGGAGGAAAACCCCCAGAGCAGCCTTGAGGTGGTGGAGTTCTGCGTCTTCGACGTCGAGACCACGGGGCATTTCAAGCGGGAGTTCCAGGGACGGGGCGGCTAAAGCAGCCTCTGTCCGTTACCCACCCATGGAGCTATTAGGGGAGGTGGCCTGCGTTCCATGGAGAGTTCGGGCCCCTCGGCTCGGCCCCTTGTTGACTCTTTCCCCGAAGGTCGATTTTCCACCTTCTTAAGGCGGACTTTGGTCTGTGTGAATAAATGCTGTTAAAAGGCCCTCGGCCTATGTTAGAATCCCGCCATGGAGGAGAGGCGAAGAAACAAGCGGGTGCCCCTTTCGGCCCTCGGAATAGTCCTGTTGGACGGAGGCGAGGGTCCCTTGGCCCTGCAGGGGACAATCGCTGACATCTCTTTCGGTGGGATTGTGCTTTATCTCGACAAACCCGTGGATAGCGGCTCGCAGCTGACGCTGGAAATCCGCTTCCCCATGAGCGGCGGCGAGGTAAGGGCCGAAACGGTAAAGGGCACGGCGGTTTACTCCAACGGCATCCGGAACATCCATTACGTTGGAATAGAGTTCGACAACGACCTGAACCCGAAGTGCCAGGCTGCTCTTTACAGCCGCATCCAGAATATTCTGTCGATGAGCTAAACACGGTTTCCGTTTTCCTGCCGCCATAATCTTTCCCCGAAGGCCGCATTTCTCAACACCAAGAGTTATCGAAGATTTTAGACGGCGTTGTTCATCTGGGCATCTCTGTTTGCCGTCTTCGAAACATACTGACGGGTCAGCTGATATTGATTTGGCGAGTAAGAGGGTGCTGAGTCCCCTCTCCACGGCGGAAAGCGATTGACCTCGGACAGCGAATGAATTAGATTCTGATTAACGGCTTGTTTGAAGGAGCGGATGCTTCCGCCTGTATGCACCGGTCGCACGGTCTGCCGGGGGGATGGATGAGATACGCGTTATTAGGTTTGTTCTGGACGGCCGTCTACCTCGCCCTCGTGCTGGCCCCTCTGGTCGTCCTGAATATCGGTCCGATGCCGGCCGGAAGGGGGTTCTGGTGGGACCTGTCGGCCGCCCTCGGTTTTGCAGGCACGGCCATGATGGGAGTTATGTTCATCCTCACCGCCAGGTTCCACCACGCGACCGCCCCCTTCGGCATAGACATAATTTATTACTTCCACCGCCAGATCGCCCTTGTCGTCCTGGGTATCGTCCTGGCGCATCCCATAATACTCCTTGCCGAGGAACCGGGCCTCACGCTTCTGCTGACCCCGCCCCAACTGTCCTTCCACATGTCGGCGGGCATTCTCTCGTTGTCGGCCTTGCTCGCTCTGGTCGTGACCTCCCTGGCGCGGAAGAAACTGCACATTCACTACGACGGCTGGCGGCTCTGGCACGCTTCTTTGGCAGTGGCAGCCCTCGGCCTGGCGCTTGTCCACATTGATGGGGTCGGCTACTACAGCGCGGCGCCCTGGAAGCGCGTGCTCTGGATGGTGATTGTGGCTTTCTGGTTCGCGCTCCTGGCGTACGTGCGGCTGGTGAGGCCGTACATGCTCCTCAGGCGCCCCTACCAGGTGGAGGAGGTCGTCGAGGAGCGCGGGGACACTTGGTCTCTGGTGCTTCGTCCCGATGGCCACGGTGGGATGAGCTTCCAGCCCGGTCAGTTCGCCTGGCTGACCATCTGGCACTCGCCCTTCGCCCTAAAGGAGCACCCCTTTTCAATCTCCTCGAGCGCCTTGCGGCCTGAAAGGCTTCGGTTCTCGATAAAAGAGCTGGGGGATTTCACCAGGCGTATCAAGCACGTCGTCCCCGGCGAGAGGGTCTATGTGGACGGCCCCTATGGCGCCTTCAGCGTCGACCGGCACCGGGGGCCGGGTTATGTCTTTATCGCCGGGGGCATCGGCATCGCTCCGGTTATGGGCATGCTGAGAACCCTCGCCGACAGGGAGGACCGGAGGCCCCTCCTCCTGTATTACGCATACAAGAGCTGGGAAAGGCTCACTTTCCGTGAAGAGCTCGAAAGCCTTAGAGCGAGGTTAGAGCTGAAAATATTCTACGTCCTTAACGAGCCGCACGGGGTTTGGACGGGCGAGGTCGGATTCCTCAGCGAAGAGATACTCGGACGGCACCTGCCCGGCGATTTTAAGAGGCTGGATTATTTCGTCTGCGGTCCGGTGCCGGTGCTCAAGCTGGTGGAAAGTGCCTTGCATAAACTGGGGGTTCCGATTTCAAAGATCCATTCGGAACTCTTTGACCTGGTCTGATGCCGTGAGGGTTGCGCATGAGGCTTAGGCTCACTAAGATTCTGGCGTTAGTCACGGGTTCTCTTATTGTGCTCCTGTCCATCCTGTTCGCCCTTGCCCAGAATCCTTGACGGGGCGATGGCGGGCATGACTGAGGGCTATGGCTGCCATCTGCCCTGTTTCGAACCGTGAAACTGTCCGATTCGAGCGCCTTTTTCCTTGCGGCCGGGGCGGAGCGCCCTCCCGGGGCCAAAGTATAGAAGGGTCCCCCGGCCCGTTGACAAGCGGGGGCGCCTTCTACTAAACTAATAAGCTGTATTTCTTGATATATCGGTGAGGCTTAGGAAAGGCAAGAGATGAAGACTCAATTTGCGAAAAAGGGCGACGCCGAGCGGAAGTGGCTCCTGGTGGACGCCGAGGGCCAGGTGCTCGGCAGGCTCGCAAGCCAGATAGCCACCCGCCTGAGGGGCAAGCACAAGCCAGTGTTCACCCCCCACGTGGACGCCGGAGACTTCGTGGTGGTAATCAACGCCGAAAAGGTGAGGTTCACGGGAAGGAAGCTCGACCAGAAGGTCTACTACCGGCATTCGAACTATCCCGGGGGGCTTAAGTCCGAGACCCTGAAGGAGCGGATGGCAAAGGAGCCCGAGGAAGTAGTCAGGGACGCCGTCTGGGGGATGCTCCCGAAGAACAGGCTCGGCAGGACTCTGATAAAGAAGCTAAAGGTATACAGCGGGGCGGAGCATCCGCACGAGGCGCAGAAGCCCGAGCCCCTAAGCGTTAAGGAGTAGGAATGGCTGATATCGTTTATACGGCGACAGGCAGGAGAAAGTCTTCGGTGGCCAGCGTGGAGATGATCCCGGGACGGGGCCAGATCACGGTGAACAAGAGGACTTACGAGGCATACTTCCCCAGACCCTCCCTCCAGATGATCATCCGTCAGCCCCTGGAGTTCACGGGCATGGCCGGGAAGTTCGACGTCAAGGCAAGGGTCAACGGCGGCGGCCTCAGTGGTCAGGCGGACGCCCTGAGGCTTGGAATCTCCCGCGCCCTGGTGAAGCTCGACAGCGAGCTCAGGCCAAGGCTCAAGAAGGAGGGATTCCTCACAAGGGACCCCAGGGAGAAGGAAAGGAAGAAGTACGGCCAGCCGGGCGCGAGAAAGCGCTTCCAGTTCTCCAAGAGATAATATCGCCGAATCAGTTTCGCAAGATGGCGCTTCGGAGGGGCTTTCTCTCCGAAGCGCTTTTTCGCTCTATGGGGTATAATTTCGTATGTTGAAAGTCGCCATATGCGGAGGCAGCGGATACACGGGCGCGGAGCTCCTCCGCCTGCTCGCCGGGCACCCGCGCGCGAAGGTGGTGGCCGCCACTTCGGAGCGCTCCGCGGGGAAGAGCGTAGCCGAGGTGCACGGACACCTTAGCCGGTACTCCGACCTCGTGCTTGAGCCCCTGGACCGCGAGAGCCTCATGAAACGGGCCGATTTATTCTTCATGGCCCTCCCTCACGGGGCCTCCCAGGCGGCGGTGGACTTCTTCTTCTCGGGCGGAAAGAAGGTCGTCGACCTCTCGGCTGACTTCCGGCTGGGGGATCCCCTGGTCTACGAAGAGTGGTACAAGGTGCCGCACAGCTTCCGGAAGACCCTCAAAAAAGCGGTCTACGGCCTCCCGGAGATAGGCCACCGCAACAGGATAAAGAAGGCCTCCCTGGTGGCCAACCCCGGCTGCTATCCCACGGGAGCGCTCCTGGGCCTCTACCCGGTGCTCAAGGCGGGCCTTGTGGACGCCTCTTCTCTCGTCGTGGACTCCAAAAGCGGCACCTCCGGCGCCGGGCGGAAGGCCGCCGAGGCTTTTTCTTTCTGCGAGGTGAACGAGACCTTCAGGGCCTACGGCGTGGGCACCCACCGCCACACGCCCGAGATAGAGCAGGAGATATCGGCACTGGCCAAGGAGCAGGTGGTGGTGAACTTCACACCCCACCTCGTTCCGATAGACCGCGGAATACTGAGCACAATATACGCGAGGCTCGCCAAGGATGTCTCCCAGCGTGACGCGGAGGCCCTATTCGCCAGGGCCTACGCCAAGGAGCCCTTCGTGCGGGTCCTCAAGGGTGGCGTCCTCCCCAACGTAAAGCACGTCCGGGGGACCAACTTCTGCGAGATAGGCCTCAAGGTCAACGGGCGCACGGGCACCCTGGTGATAGTGACCGCCATAGACAACCTGGTGAAGGGCGCCTCGGGCGCGGCAGTGCAGAACATGAACCTCATGATGGGCTTCGAGGAGACCGCTGCCCTCGGCGCCGTGGCGCTGAACCCCTGAGATGAGACCCAAGGGATTTCTCTTTTCCGTCGCCAGGGCCGGCATCAAGAAGTCCGGGGCCGTGGACATGTGCCTCATCTATTCGGAGACCGACGCGGCGGCGGCGGCCACGTTCACCACGAACAAGGTAAAGGCGGCGCCCGTGTGGCTCGGAATGAAGAGGATAAGGGCGGGCAGGGCCAGGGCCGTGGTCGTAAACAGCGGAAACGCGAACTCCTGCACCGGCTGGCCCGGCATGCGCGACGCCGAGGAAACGGCTCGCGTTGCCGCCGGGGCCCTCGGGGTGTCCGAAAAGCTTATCTTTCCCTGTTCGACGGGGGTGATAGGGGTGAGACTGCCCCTTGATAAGATGAGGCCCACGATAAAGGAGATGGCTGCCTCCCTCGGCTCGGCGAAACTCAAGGAGGCGGCCCAGGCCATCATGACCACCGATGCGTATCCGAAATACTCCACGAGGAAGGTGAAGTTGGGCTCGAAGGAGGGCGTGATAGCCGGGATCGCCAAGGGGGCGGGCATGATAGCGCCCAACATGGCCACCATGCTCTGCTTCCTCATGACCGACATCGCCGTGGAGCCCAAGGCCCTGAGGCTCGCCCTCAGGGAAGCCGTGGAGCACTCCTTTAACAGGATCACAGTGGACGGCGACCGCTCCACCAACGACACGGCCCTCGTCATGGCCAACGGTGCTCTCGGAAACACGCCGATCTCCGCAAACTCCAGGCGGTATCCGGCCTTTCGGAAGGCGCTCTCCGAGGTGACCTACGAGCTTTCGAGGATGATAGCCAGCGACGGCGAGGGGGCCACGAAGCTAGTGGAGGTGGAGGTCAGGGGCGCCAGAAGCGATGAGGACGCCAAGAGGGGGGCCTTCAAGGTGGCAAACTCCATTCTCGTGAAGTCCGCCCTCCACGGGGCCGACCCCAACTGGGGGAGGATACTCGTCGCCCTGGGAACATCGGGCATCGAGGTGAAGCAGGAAAAGACCGACGTCTTCATTGGCGGCGTCAAGGTGGTCCTGAGGGGGGTGTCAACCGGAAGCGAGAGGGAGGCCCGCAGGAAGCTTAAGAAAAAGGAGGTCAATATTACCGTTGACCTCCACCTCGGCCAAGGCAGGGCCTCGGTGCTCACCTGCGACCTCACCGAGGAGTACGTTCGCTTCAACTCCGAATACACGACCTGATATCAGCCTCTGCATGGGGGCGGATATCAACTCCTGCCACCGGGCAAACCTTTTTTCAGATTAAAAGGCGAGATGTGCCCTATTTTCCTCCAGCTTTCTTCACTGCACTTAATCGGGCAACCCTCCTAAGTCCCAGGAATTTCTGAGGCCATTTCGATATTGCCGTGTTTGATCCTCGGATGGCAGAGCAAGCAGTCCAGCTGCTTCTCCGTCACATGCTTTTCATGGACGAACTCCACGTCGTCATACATCTCCGTCCTTTCCACGTGGCAGAAAAAGCACTTGTCTTTCGGCACATCGCCTGTGCCTTCGATCACCTTGACATGGCATTTGTCGCAGGTCAGGCCGGCGTCCAGGGCCTTCTGGTGGGAGAAAGGCTTGCCCTGAAAGACGATGTCCTCCTTCGGTGCGGAGTGGCACGTGGAGCAGCCAGAGAGGGCCTGGCCTTCGGTAATCCCCTTGAAGTGGCATAGAAAACAGGTGTACTCGTTAACCACGACGTGCTCGCCCTGAACTATGTCGGAGTGACAGCTCCGGCAGTGCAGCTTAATGCCCCACCAGGTCCCCTCGAAATGGGTCTTGTGGTCGATGGTTATGCCCCATTTCGTGATTGTGGCCTTGGACTCGATGAGGCGCCTGTCATGACAGCCTCCCTGGAGGCAGTTCTTGTCGGGGACCCTCGTCAGGGGTCTGGGGTTGTATGTGCCCACGAGGAACCTCATCTGGCCGGCGACGGCGTTGAGTGGCTTGTAGTCGTGGCACTTCAGGCAGGGGACATCGTTGTGTGTGGAAGTTTTCCACTTGTCATAGAAAGGCACCATGAAGTGGCAAGCCTTACAGTGCGCGGGACTCTCGAATATATACAGCTTAAACGAAAAATAGCCAGCTACGGCCAGCACTATGAAAGCAATGGCAAGTATCGCTGCGGACTTCCTCATGGTCCCTCTCCTTCCCCTTTTCCCTCTGTATATTCAGAAGTTTTTTCGTCTCCCTTCTTACGAGGGGTGATGGCTTCGGTCAAGTAAGCAATGGCCGTTCCAAGAAGCGCTCCCCCCACGATGCAGACCGAAAAAGCACAGAACAGCCCCATCAAGGCTCCAATGACCACGGCGACCCTTGCGAGGGTGGTGGCCTCCACCGGAGCGCCCGAAATATTGCTGAGGAGAAGAATGGCAGTAGAGCTTCCGAAAAAGAACCCGGGAACGAGGCCGACGGCGATGAAGACTATGAAGCCGAATACGGCGCCTATTTTTGCCCCGATGGGTATTATACGCTTCTCTTCCACTTGCGTAACCCGCCCTAAAGTCTTGACTTTAGACTGTAGCCTGACTTTAGCATAACGGGAGGGAATGTCAAGGAGGGAACTTAGAATCTGCTGCCAATCACTAAATATGCAAACTGAGAAGTCGAGACATAGTGCAAGCTGGGGGTGGACTGAAATAGACGTCCGCGAAATACCTCGAAACAGTGCGCAACGAAGCGATATTCTCTGCTAAAATAGCTAACAGGGAATATTTAAATGGTGGAGAAAAAGAAAAGGAAAGTCAGAGCGAGGGACGAGGGAGGAGACCAGGGCAGGAGCAAGGTGCTCCGGTGCCCCTTCTGCAAGGGGATACCGGGCGTGCCGGCGGACGTCCCCACTCCCTTCGGCGACGAGGTCGAGGGCGGCCACTGCGAATGCGGAGCAGTGTATGTCTATGACCGGAGCGGCAGGAAGCTCGGCGAGGCGTTCACCGAGGCCCTCGTCATGGCCTTCGAGTGGGACTACGACGCCGCCTTCGCGGCCCCCGAGGGCTCCTACGAGGAGGCCGTGATAAGGTTCAACCCCAGGGTAGGCCAGTTCCTTGACGGCGAGGGCAGCTACAAGGATCGGAGCGGAAGGTTCTATTTCGTCCGCAGGAAAAAGCCCGAATGACGGGGTTATAATAAGTAATGGCCTTAAGAGACATCAGAAGATACCCCGACGAGGTCCTGAGCCGCGCGGCCGAGCCTGTGGAGTCCCTCGACGAGGAGCTCCTTCGCCTGATAGACGACATGGTGGAGACCATGTACGCCGCCTCGGGCGTGGGGCTGGCGGCCCCCCAGGTGGGAGTGTCAAAGAGGCTCATTGTGGTCGACGCAAGCCGCGGCGAGGAGGGCGGAGAGGCCCCGCTCATCGTGCTCGTAAACCCCGAGATAGTCGACTCCCGCGGCGAGGTAAAGAGCGAGGAGGGCTGCCTGAGCCTTCCAGATTTTACCTGTTATGTCACGCGGGCCGAAAGCGTCACCGTAAAGGGCCTCGACAGGGAAGGGAAGGAGACGGTCATTCCTGCCGAAGGGCTCCTTTCCATGGCCTTCCAGCACGAGATAGACCACCTCGAAGGCACCCTCATCCTGAACAGGACGAGCTTCCTAAGAAGAGAGTTCTACAAGAAACAGCTCAAGAAAAGCCACGCCAGAGCCAGGACCGGCTGACGGAAGATGTCGCTGGTTTTTTTCGGTTCGCCCCGCTTCGCGGTCCCTTCTCTTAAGAGCCTCATCGAAGCCGGCGAGAAGGTAGAGGCCGTGGTCACGCAGACCGACAAGCCCGTGGGCAGGTCCCGGAGGCCCCAGGCGCCGCCGGTCAAGGAGTTCGCCCTCGAAAGGGGACTCAGGGTGCTTCAGCCCCCCTCGATGAGGGACGAGGCCTTTCTCCGGGAGCTCGAGGCTATACGCCCCGAATTCATAGTGGTGGTGGCCTACGGAAGGATCCTCACTAAGCGTGTCCTTGCGGCCCCCTCGAAGGCCCCCGTGAACCTCCACGCATCGCTCCTCCCCCGCTACAGGGGCGCGTCGCCCATCGCCTGGGCGGTCATAAACGGCGAGAAGGAGACGGGCCTAACCACGATGTTGATTACCGAGGGACTCGACGAGGGGGACATCCTCCTTCAGGAGCGGCACGGGATTCGCCCCGACGACACGGCCGACTCCCTCGCCCTGAGGCTTTCCGAGGCGGGGGGGCCGCTTCTGGTCAAGACCCTCAGTGGGCTCAGGGACGGCTCCATTGAGCCCGTGCCGCAGGGAGGCGGCGCCACCTACGCCCCGCTTCTTCAGAAAGAGGACGGCAGGGTGGACTGGTCAAGGCGGGCCCGGGAGTTATATAATTTCGTACGGGGGATGCACCCCTGGCCCGGGGCGTTCACCCACGCCGGGGGAATCAGGATAAGGCTCCTCAGGACCAGGGCCGTTCCGGGAAAGGGGGAGCCGGGCAGGGTCATGAGAATTTCCGACGAGTCGTTCGAGGTGGGCACAGGGGACGGAAGGCTCGAGGTGCTCGAGCTTCAGCCCGAGGGCGGGCGGGCGATGTCCGCAAGGGACTTTCTTCATGGCAGAAGGCTCCTCGAAGGGGCGTGTCTCGGATGAGCCGCGGCGGGAGCGATTTCATGAGAGGCTTTACTCTGAAGGTGCTTTATCCCGCCCTCATGCTCGCCGGGTCCTTCGCGAAGGACCGGAAGGAAGACCTCCAGGCCTTCGTAATTAGGCTCAACAACAGGCTCGTCCTCCGGGGAAGGATCGGCGCAAAGAGGATACTCCTCCTCATGCCGCATTGCCTTCAGATAGACGAGTGCGACATAAGACTGACCCACAACATCCGCAACTGCGAGCGCTGCGGCAAGTGCGAGATCAAGGACCTCATATCGATTGCGGAGAAAAACGGACTCGACCTACGCATCGCCACCGGGGGCAACCTCGCCCGCCGCATAGTGAGCGAGGTAAGGCCCGACGCCATAGTGGCCGTGGCCTGCGAGCGCGACCTTTCGAGCGGAATTGCCGACAGCTACCCCCTGCCAGTCCTGGGCATTCCCAACGAGCGGCCCTTCGGCCCCTGCCTCAACACCAGAGTGGACCTCGGCAAGGTGGAAGCCGCTATAGAGGCGCTGAGCGCCAAGTAAGAGCGGGATCTCTCTGAGACTCGCGGCGGGCGATTCAGCAGCAGGAGTCGTTTCCCGAGGAGCAGTCGCAGGTGGGCTCCGTTCCCCTGATGAAACCTTTGATTATCCCCGAGGCGCACCCCACCCCGGCCCGGACCGATATGGCCTCCGCGCGACAGTTCATGGCGCAGGCGCCGCACTCCATGCAGGCGTCCCTGTCGGCCATGGCAGCCCGCTTGCCCTCCATGACGAATACCTCCTGGGGGCAGACCTGAACGCACAGGCCGCAGCCGGTGCATTTCTCTTGGTCGAGCTCTAGGGTCACGACGTTTTCGAGATACCGCATATCCATATTATAACAACAACCTCCTCACGGGACGAGTCGCCCGGCCACAAGGAGGCCGAGGCCGGCCACCAGCCCCGCTATCTGAAGGGGTACGGCGTACTTCATCTCGCGCATCACGCCCGAAAGCGAGGTGTATGTGGACGAACCGGTGAAGTTCATCACCATGTGGCTCGATACTGCCGTCGCGATCAGGGCCCAGGCCGCGGCCTCGAGCCTTCCGGAGATTAGCCCGCCCGAAAGGGCCAGGAGGCAGGCGAAGAGCGCGGCGCCGAGCCACGCCCCCTTTGCCGAAAACGACCTGCCCGGAAGCCAGGGGAGAAGCGCGGGGCCCAGGGCTGTGGAGGCGACGTATATTCCCAGGAAGGAGGAGGCGCTTCCGGGGCCGTCGGAGAGCATCCTTTCCGCCGAGAAAATTCCCGGCCCGAGGCCCGACAGCGCGAAGAGCGCCGCGGCCAAAATCCCCGCCCACTTCGCCATGGGCAGAAGCTCCATTGGAACGAGCGCCACCCTTTCAAGGAAGGGGAACCTCACGCGCCTCATCTCAGGCGTGGCCTTCATTCCCCGCGAAATGAACTCCGGGATGTCCTGGGCCCTCACGGGGCCGTAGACGGCGCGAAAGCCGCTCTGCCTTCTAACCTCCAGGGCGCTCACGCCCGGGGCTCCGAGCTGGGGAAGCACCAGCGTGCGGTGCGAGACTATTTTTTCAAGCCCCGTGGAAGCGGCCCTCCTTACGATTTCCGCCGTGCCGAAGGTCCCCTTTCCGGCGGCGCACCAGACGTTTATTCCCCTGGTGTCGAGCACCATTATCCAGGCGTCCAAGCCCCCGAGCTCCGAGCGCAGGCGGTCGAAGCTCATCTTGTAATTGGCCGTGACCAGCACGGGGGATTCCGCCGAGGGGCTGCCCGCCGCGTAGAGGCCCGGCTCTACTGTGTAGCGCATCCTTCCGATGCCCCACCGGGCCTTCCAGAAGCCCAGCCTGTCGCTCGTAAGGAGAGAGGTCCTCACGCGGGGCACCTCGCCCAGGGGAGTGCTCACCGTTCCGTCCGCCCATGGGGCTTTCTGAGGGCCCAGGGTGCTGGGAGATGGAGGGGGATAAGCCTCAGGTTTATTTAGGAATTTGAGTTCGATTCTCACAGAGAACCACTTTCCGGTAGATATTTTTCATATGCGTAATCGTAAATATATAGACGTATTCCCAATATAGCATCTGGGGCAAGAGGCTTTCAAGGCGGACTGCCGCTTGACAAAGATTAAACAATGTTTTAATCTCTGTTTTAATGGAACGCACGGAAGCCAAACCCACAAGAAGGAAACTCATCGATTCGGCCAGGAAACTTTTTCTGGAGAGGGGCTATGAGGGCGTGAGCATAAGGGACGTGACGGAGGCCGCAGGGGCAAACGTGGCCTCCATCAATTACCATTTCGGCGGCAAGGAGAACCTCTACAGGGAGGTTTTCAGGGAGTTGCTAACCGCGAGAGTCTCCGATATACTCGGTAGGCTGGATGCCGTGATATCGGAGAAGAGCCCCCCGGATCTCGGAAAGGTGTTTCGGACTTACTTGGAGGGGCTTCTCGGCGAGTTCCTCGTCTCCGGGGAGGCCCAGAATTTCGCCAAGCTCGTCTCCAACGAGATGTCGGAGAACGGGCTGGCCTCGGAAATCCTCGTGAGGGAGGCCGCCGTGCCCATACACAGGGTGCTGAAAGGGGCGATTCTCGCGGCGAGGCCTGACATAGCCGACATAAAGGCTTCGCTGATCATTGCCAGCATCTTCGGGCAGATGTTCCACTTCGTGAGGGCGAGGCACGTTATAGAGCACACCATGGCCCGGAGTTACGACGAGGAGTTCGTCCGCGTGATAATGGACCATATAGTGGAGTTCTCTCTTAAAGGGATGGGAGAGAGACCATGAAATATACAAGGCCCGGAGGACCGATGCGAGTTCTATTCATCTTATTCATGAGCGTGGCCCTTGCGTTTGGGGGTGTCGCTTTTGCCCAGCCCGAGGGCCAGGGCAAGGAGGAAGCTCCGAAGAAGGAGGAAGCTCAGAAGGGAGGGGCCGCTCAGAGGCCTGCCCTGGTGACCGTAGTGGAGATAACCGAGGGCGCAGTCCAGCCCATGTCAGAGTTCGTGGGCACGGTCTTCTATCCCAGGGTCTCCCGGGTCGCGCCTGAGGTTTCGGGGAAGGCCAAGGAGGTGAGGTTCGAGGAAGGCCAGAGGGTCAGGAAGGGACAGGCCCTGGTGGTGCTCGACTCGGAGATACTCGACGCGAATATAGCCTCCACCGAGGCATCCCACGAGCGGGTCCTCGTTCAGCTCGAGAAGGCAAGAAAGGATTTCAGCAGAATCGAAGCCCTCTATCGGGATGAGTCCGTCTCCGAAAGCCTCTACGACGAGTATTTTTTTAACGTTAAGGGCTTGGAGAAGCAGGCCGAGTCGCTGGCGGCCGACCTCAAGAGGCTCAGGTTAGAGAAGGATAAGACCACCATCGCCGCTCCCTTCGACGGGGCGGTCCTCGAAAAGCTAGTCGAGAAGGGGCAGTGGGTGTCGCCTTCGGGCGAAGTTGCCGTGCTTGCCTCCGACGGCGAGATGGACGTGATAGTGGACGTGCCCGAGCGTATACTGGGATTTCTCTCGAAGGGCCAGAAGGTCACGGTCAGGGCCGGCGGCCGTGAGCTCAAGGGTGGCATCTGGGCCTTCATACCAAAGGGGGACGTGGCGACGAGGACTTTCCCGGTGAAGATTAGGGTGAGCAACCCGGGGGACAGCCTCAAGGAGGGGATGGAGGCCAGGGCGCTGCTTCCCTCCGCAGGCAGGATAGAGGGTTTGATGGCGCCGCGAAACGCCGTCATCAAGAAGTTCGGAATGGACGTGGTCTTCGCGATACAGGATTCAACGGCGAGGATGGTGCCTGTGGAGGTGACGGGATACGATGGCATGATGGTGGGCCTTTCCGGGCCGGGCCTCCAGCCTGGCACCAGGGTCGCCATGGAGGGGAACGAACGCGTAATGGACGGTCAACCCGTTCAGATTGTTGGCGGCAACGGCGCGGATGAACCTCGTTAGCTACTCCATAAAGAATCCAGTCACGGTTCTCGTGGGCGTCATACTCGTGGTGATGTTCGGCGTGATAAGCCTTGGGCGGCTTCCATACCAGTTGAGCCCCACGGTCACAGAGCCGGAGATATCCGTGACCACCGTGTGGCGCGGCGCGACCCCTTACGAGATCGAAAGGGACATCATCGAGGAGCAGGAAAAGGTCTTAAAGGGCATACCCGGCCTGGTGGAGCTGGAAAGCGAATCCTTCAACGGCCAGGGCACCGTCACCCTGAGGTTCGAAATCGGCACCAAGGTGGACGACGCCCTGCTCAGGGTCTCCAACAAGCTCAACGAGGTGCCGTCGTACCCGGAAAACGTCGAGAAGCCCGTGATAACCGCCACCGGGGCCGCCACCTCTCCCGTCATCTGGCTGATAATGAAGACCAACGAGGGCAACCCACGGACCATCGACACCTACAGGACATTCTTTGAAAACGAGATACGCCAGCATCTCGAGAGGGTCAGCGGCGTGGCCGACCTCTTCATTGGGGGCGGAACCGAATCGGAGATGCAC
This sequence comes from Nitrospirota bacterium, assembly GCA_037385265.1. Classification (GTDB taxonomy): domain Bacteria; phylum Nitrospirota; class Thermodesulfovibrionia; order Thermodesulfovibrionales; family JdFR-86; genus JARRNG01. The sequence goes on along the minus strand of JARRNG010000002.1, from coordinate 14,235 downwards.
GTCGTGGTCAAGCCCGAGAGGCTCGCCGCCTACGGCCTCACGATTAACGATGTAATTAACTCCCTGAGCAGCGAAAACGCCAACGTCTCCGCCGGGGTCATGGGCGTGGGGCGGAGGGAGTTCAGGATAAGGACCACGGCAGAGTACCGGAGTCCCGAGGACATCGAAAACGTTGTGCTGCGCTCGACGGGCCAGGAGCGCGTCTTCATGCGGGACGTCGCCGAGGTAATGCCCGGCTACGAGAAGAAGACCACCGCCATGCTCCATAACGGCGAGCCCGGAATGGCCGTGGGTATTCTGCCCGAGCCGGACACGAACATCCTGGACATGACGGGACGCGTCTACGACACGGTCCAGTGGCTGAACGAGGAGAAGCTGGCGCCGGAGAACATCCGCCTGGAGTGGGTCTACGACCAGAGGCCGTACATCAACGAGGCCATAGGGCTCATCAAGCGGAACATCCTCATCGGGGGCATCCTCGCCACGGCGGTCCTTCTCATTTTCCTAAGAAGCATCCGCTCCACCGTGGTCGTGATGACGGCCATACCGATAAGCATCATAGGGACCTTCATCTTTCTCCAGCTCATGGGGCGGAACCTCAACGTCGTGAGCCTCGCCGGCATCGCCTTTGCCGTGGGAATGCTCGTTGACAGCGCCATCGTGGTCATAGAGAACATAGACCGGCACCGGAAGATGGGGAAATCCCCCTTCGACGCGGCCTATGACGGCACCATCGAGGTCTGGGGGGCCATACTTGCCTCCACCCTGACCACGGTGGCCGTCTTCCTGCCCGTGGTCTTTCTGGAGCAGGAGGCGGGCCAGCTCTTCAGGGACATCGCCATAGCCGTCGTGGCGGCCATAACCCTGAGCCTGTTCGTCTCGGTATCCGTGATACCCATGTTATCCCGGCAGGCCTTCGCGCTTACCAAAGGGAAAAAGCTCAGGATCAAGGATAACGTCCTCACGAGAATCGGCCACGCCCTCGTAGGCGGAATTGTCAGAATCGTTTCGCTGGCGATCACCAACTGGACCACCAGGCTCATCACGGTGGGCACTCTGACCGTGTTGGCCGTAGGCATAACATACTTCCTCTTCCCCAAGATGGAGTATCTCCCCCAGGGCAACAGGAACCTCGTGATAAACATTCTCGTACCGCCGCCGGGACTTTCCTACGATGAAAGGATGGCGATAGGAGAGCGCTTCATGAAGGGCGCCGAGCCCTACATGGGCAAGGACTACGAGGGGGTTCCGGGCATACAGAACATGTTCTACGTGGGCTCGGAGCAGATAATGATCTCAGGCGCGATCAGCATTCACAGGGACAGGGCAAGGGAGCTCCTCCCGCTCTTCAGCAGGCTGATATTCTCCACTCCGGGCATGTTCGGCGTTAGCCAGCAGGCGGGCATATTCCAGACCCGCCTGGGCAGGGGCAGGACCGTGGAGGTGGACATAAGCGGGAGCGACCTCGACCAGGTAGTGGGGGCGGCGGGCATGATGTTCGGCAGGCTGAACCAGGCGCTGCCGGGGGCGCAGATAAGGCCCGTGCCGTCCATCGAGGTGCTTTTCCCGGAGATCAGGTTCATTCCGGACCGGGACCGGCTGAGGGCCAGCGGCATGAGCGCCCAGGACCTTGGGGTGGCGCTGGACGTCCTCATGGACGGCAGGGACGTGGGAGACTTCAAGCGCGAAGGCAAGAAGAAGATAGACCTTGTCCTCATGAGCTCCGAAAAGCAGATAGGGACCCCCGAGGATCTTTATAACGCCCTCGTGGCCACTCCCCGGGGCAAGGTAGTGCCAGTGTCGAGCCTCGCCGGGCTTCAGAGGACCACCGGCGTGACCGAGATAAGGCACCTCGAGCGAAACCGCACGGTGACGCTCCAGGTGACCCCTCCGCTTGAGATCCCCCTTCAGGCCGCCACCGAGACGATCGAAGGCAATGTGATAGCCCCCATGAAGGAGGACGGCACTCTCGGCGGCCTCAGCGTCAGAATCAGCGGCGCGGCCGACAAGCTCACCGTGACCAGGAAGGCCCTGCAGTGGAACTTCGTGCTTGCCGCCGCCATCGCATATCTCCTGATGGCCGCGCTCTACGGCAACTTCATATACCCGTTAATCATAATGTTCAGCGTGCCCCTGGCCTTTGCGGGTGGCATCCTCGGCCTGAACATCCTGAACCTTTTCACCGCCGAGCCGGTCAGCATGGACATTGTCACCATGCTCGGGTTCGTCATCCTCATAGGCGTGGTCGTAAACAACGCGATACTCATCGTCTACCAGGCCCTGAACAACGTCCGCCTGCACGGCATGGACTACAAGGAGGCCGTGACCGAGGCCGTGAGGGTGAGGCTGAGGCCCATTTACATGAGCGCCTCCACGAGCATCTTCGGAATGCTTCCGCTGGTGATATTCCCCGGCGCGGGCTCGGAGCTCTACAGGGGGCTGGGAAGCGTGATTCTGGGCGGACTTGCCGTGTCCACGGTTTTTACCGTGTTCGTCATTCCCTCGCTCCTGATGTTCGTTATAAAGATGGAAAAGCCCGGGGGGGCCGTGGGCGGAGACTCCGGAGTGGATAATACCGAAATGAAACAGAGGGAGGAATCCTAATGTTTAGGGTTTGCGCGACGCTTCTGGCAGTTCTTTTGGCCATGGGCCTGTTGGCATCCAAGGCCCCTGCGCTCACCATGGAGGAGGCGGTGACCTTTGCCATGGAGAACAACCACCGCATAAAGGAGTTCGAGCGCCTCGAGGACTCGGCCCGCGAGGACGTGGGCGTTAAGAGAGGGGCCTTCTGGCCATCGGCCGACCTGAGCTACTCGTATTCGGACGTGGAGGTCAGCGGCGCCACCGCCCTCGGAAGCACCTTCATAAGAAGCGGCTCCGCTGGCACAGTGGGCGTATCGTACAACCTCTTCAATGGCCTTTCGGATATGAAGTCCCTCAAGCAGAGTCTCTCTATGGCCGAGGCCTCGATGTACGAGAGGAATGCCGTGACCGCCGATGTGGTTCTGGATGCGAGGACCGCGTACATCGACGTCCTCAGGGCGAAACGGGCGGTGGCCACCGCACGCGAGGGCGTGGAGCTCCTGGAACGCCAGGCCGAGGACGCCAGGCGGTTTTATGACGTGGGCCTTTTTGCCAAGAACGACGTGCTGAAGGTGGAGGTGGAGCTTGCCTCGGCCAGACAGGACCTCATCACCGCCGAGGGCGACTTCGCCGTGGCCCTGAAGCGGCTGGAGAGGACCATCGGCACCGACATCTCCGAGGACGAGGCAATAGAGGACCTCGAAGAGGCTACCCCCGCAGCGCGGCCTTCCTACGAAGAGTTGAGAGCCGAGGCCCTCGACAGGCGAAGCGAGCTCCGCCAGCTCAGGGTCCTGGGGGAGGCCCAGGGCTACGGCGCCGAAGCAATCAGGGGCGATTACTTCCCGGATATAGACCTCTCTCTAACCTACACCCGTTACGGAGACAACCCCGACCTCGGGGGCAGGGAGTTCCTGAACGATGCGGAGAACAGAATCACGCTTTCGGCCACGTGGAACGTATTTGACGGTTTCTCCACTACCCACGCCGTCAATCAGGCCCGCTACCAGCAGGAAGCCACGCTCGAGCGGCTGGGGGACACAAGGGAGGAGATAGTGCTTCAGCTCAAGGAGGCCCTCGAGGGTTACGGGGTCGCCCTGGGGCGTCTGAAGGCCGCTGCCACGGCGGTCGAGCAGGCGGAGGAAAACTACCGCGTGACCCAGAACCAGTTCCGCGAGCAGCTGGCCACCACGACGGACCTCCTTGACGCCAGGGTCTTCCTCACGAGGGCGAGAAACCAGCACAACAACGCCGTCTACGACACCCACCTATGGGCCGCACGCATTGACCGGGCCGTGGAGGCCCCGTTGCCCGGAAAGGACGAGGAGGAGGCGGCCGAGAAGCCTCAGTAGCCCCTCGTGCCCCTTTCGAGGATTATCAAGTGGTATTCGTCCTGTATGAACGCCGCGTGCACGATGGTCCAGCCGCGCGCCACCATCTCGGCCAGGGTGTCCGACCTCCTTAGCAGTTTCTGGAAATCTTCGTAGTCGGGCCTGTACCTGTTGAAGTCCGGGACCGACACCACGCGGGCGTCCTCTCCGTAGGTGAGGAGCCCCACGCCCACCATCACCTTGACCTCGCCGGCTGAGGCGACGGCGGCCCCGGCAAGCACTGTGGCGGCCACGGTGGCCGCAATTAGCATCCGTCTGAAATCCATATTTTCCCTCCCGGTGTTTTCTCAGCCTGAGTATATCCCCCCCGGGCCGATAAATGAAGCCTGCTCTTCAAGCATTGTCTGCCTTGGGTTATACTTACACGTATGGAAGGCGGCGAGATGAAGCCCCGGGGGGGCCTCAGGGAGACCCTCTACGTGATAATCTACGAGGCCGACACTCCCCTCGGCAAGGCCTTCGACGTAGGGCTGATACTGAGCATCCTCCTGAGCGTTGTGGCGGTGATGCTCGACAGCGTGGGCTCCATAAGGCGCCTCCACGGCGATTTACTCTACGGGGTCGAGTGGTTCTTCACGCTCGCCTTTACGGCCGAGTACCTCGTGAGGCTCATTTGCGTGAGGCGTCCGGCGGCCTATGCCAAGAGCTTCTTCGGAGTAATAGACTTCCTCGCGATACTTCCGACTTACGTGAGCATGTTCCTTCCCGGCGCACAGTATCTGCTGGTGATAAGGGTGATGAGGGTGCTCAGGGTGTTCAGGGTCCTCAAGTTCGTGCGCCACATACGCGAGGCCTCGGCGCTCATGGCCGCCCTCAGGCAGAGCAGCCGCAAGATAACGGTCTTCCTGATCACCATATTGACCCTCGTGGTTATACTGGGCTCGCTCATGTATCTCATCGAGGGTGAGGAAAACGGATTCACGAGCATTCCCATGAGCGTTTACTGGTCCATCGTCACCCTTACCACCGTGGGCTATGGGGACATTTCGCCGCAGACCCCCCTCGGACGGGCCCTGGCGGCGGTCATAATGATACTCGGATACAGCATAATCGCGGTCCCCACGGGAATAGTGTCCGTGGAGGTCTCGCGCGTCATGGTGAAGGAGGGTAGGGAGATCGTCTGTCCAGGCTGCGGCGCCCGGGGGCACGAAATCGACGCCTCCTACTGCAGGCACTGCGGGGCGAAGCTCTCGCCCCAGATTACCCTTCACTCGTAGTCGGCGCTAATAGCGGGCTGTCTTCCCCCGGGGGGAGAGAGGTTCGGGCTTATTTGACAAAACCTATTGATGTTAATTAACATTTTGCTTCATGTACTTTCAGGACCTGATACTTAGGCTCCAGGGTTTCTGGGCCGAATACGGATGCGTGGTGCTCCAGCCCCTGGACACCGAGGTCGGTGCGGGGACGTTTCATCCGGCCACTTTCTTCCGGGTCCTGGGGCCCGAGCCTTGGAGGACCGCCTATGTTCAGCCCTCCCGCAGGCCCACGGACGGCCGCTACGGGGAGAACCCCAACAGGCTCCAGCACTACTACCAGTTCCAGGTGATACTGAAGCCCTCTCCCAAGGACTCCCAGGAGCTCTACCTCAGCAGCCTGGAGGCCGTGGGCATAGACCCCCTGAAACACGACATAAGGTTCGTCGAGGACGACTGGGAATCGCCCACCCTGGGGGCCTGGGGGCTTGGCTGGGAGGTGTGGCTCGACGGCATGGAGATAACCCAGTTCACCTACTTCCAGCAGGTGGGGGGCTTCGACCTCAAGCCCGTCTCGGTGGAGCTGACCTACGGGCTGGAGCGCATAGCCATGTACCTCCAGGAGGTGGAAGACGTCTTCGACATCAAGTGGTCCGAGGGCATAAGCTACGGGGACGTCCACCGCATGTCCGAGGTCGAGGGCTCGAAATACAATTTCGATTTCTCGGACCCCGGCGTGCTCATGAAGGAGTTCGAGACCTTCGAGGGCGAATGCATCCGCCTGGCCGGGGAGGGCCTGGTGCTTCCCGCCTACGATTTCTGCCTCAAGTGCTCCCACACGTTCAACCTCCTCGAGGCGAGGGGCGCCTTCTCGGTCACCGAGAGGACCGCCTACATAGCCCGGGTGAGGAACCTGGCCAAGCTCTGCGCCCAGGCCTACATGAAGCAGAGGGAGGAGATGGGCTTCCCGCTCCTGAGGGGGAAAGATGCCTGAGACCCTTCTCCTAGAAATAGGCACCGAGGAACTCCCTGCGAGGTTCATCCCAGGGGCGCTCCAGTCCCTTGAAAGGGTTGCCTCGGAGGAGTTAAGGAAAAACGGAATAGCATTCGGTCCCATGGAGACGTTCGCCACTCCCCGGAGGCTCGCCCTCCTTGCGGGGGGCATTCCCGAGACCCAGGAGGGAAGGGTGGAGGAGGTCTTCGGGCCGCCCAGGAATGCGGCCTTCGACGCCGAGGGCAGGCCCACCAAGGCGGCCCTGGGGTTCGCGCGCTCTCAGGGCGTGGAGCCCGAAAGCCTGGTCATCAGGAAGAAGGGCAAGGGCGAATACGCCGCAGCCGTCATCGAGGAAAAGGGCCTCCCCGTGGGGGAAGTGCTCCCGGAGCTACTTAGGAAGATAATACTCTCGGTGCATTTCCCGAAGTCCATGCGCTGGGGGGACGGCTCGCTTAGGTTCGCGCGGCCGATTCACTGGATTGTGGCCATGCTGGGCGGCGCGGCGGTGGAGTTCGAACTCGATGGAATTAGGAGCGGCAGCCGGAGCAGGGGGCACAGGTTCCTCTCCCCCGGGGAGTTCGAGATAGACGAGCCGGACAGGTACGTGGAGCTCTTGAGGCAGAGGTCCGTCGTCGTGGACCAGCGTCAGAGGGTGGGGATGGTAAAGGAGGAATCGGCGAGGCTCTGCGAGGCGGTCTCAGGAAAGCCCTACTTTGTCGACGAGGACCATCCCCTCATGGTGGCCGACCTGGTGGAATGCCCCAGGGCGGTGCTCTGCTCCTTCGACCGGAAATACCTCGACCTCCCCGACGAGCTCCTGGGGTCGGTCATGTGGGGCCACCAGAAGTATTTCCCCGTGGTGGACAACTACGAGGACAGAAACCTCCTGAACCATTTCATAATCGTCAGCAACACCAGGGGCGAAAACGACGACACCGTGCGCCGCGGGGCCGAGAGGGTTATAAGGGCGAGGTTCGAGGACGCGCGGTTTTATTTCGAGGACGACAAGGCCCGCACCCTCCATTCCCGCGTCGAGGACCTAAAGAAGGTGACCTTCCACGAAAGGCTCGGCAGCCTCTACGAGAAATCCATGAGGACGAGGGCCCTGGCCTCCCGCATTTGCGAGGCCGTGGACCCCGGCCTTAAGGAGACCGTGGAGAGGGCGGCGATGCTTTCGAAGACCGACCTCGTGACGGGCGTGGTCTACGAGTTCCCAGAGCTCCAGGGCATCATGGGAATGTATTACGCGGCGGGCGACGGCGAGAAGCCCGAAGTGGCCCTGGCCCTCCATGAGCAGTACCTCCCCGCCTTCTCCGGCGACAGGCTGCCCGAAGGCGACGTCGGCGCCATTGTTGGCATGGCCGACAGGATGGACAGCATAGCCGCTTTCTTCTCCGTGGACCTCAAGCCCACTGGCTCCGAGGACCCCTTCGCCCTTAGGAGGCAGGCCCTGGCGGTCATGACGGTCCTCATGGATAAGGGCTACCCCCTCACCCTGGCCGGCCTCCTAGGGATGGCCCTCGAGGGGCTGGGCGGGCTCCGGGGCCCCCGGGCGGTGGAGGAGGATCTCCTACAGTTCTTCGAGCTCAGGCTCGACGGCCTCCTTTCGGCCAGGGGCTACTCGCAGGACCTCATTCAGGCGGTCAGGGGGTTTTATATGGACGAGCCCCTGGCAAACCTCACCCGAAGGCTCGAGGCCCTCGGCGGGTTCAAGTCCCGGGCGGGATACGACGATTTCCTCACGGCGATTAAGCGCGTGCGGAACATCATCCCCGGCGAGGAGCTTCCCGCCGTGAACCCCGCCCTTCTGGGGGCTGGGGAGGAAAAGGCGCTATTCGAAGCTCTTGAGTCGGTGCGGGACGTGGATGTGTTGGCCGGGGAGGGCAGGTACGCCGACGCCATCGAAAAGCTTCTCGGTCTTACAGGGCCCGTGAACGATTTCTTCGACAAGGTGCTCGTCATGGACAAGGATCCGAGGGTTAGGGAGAACCGCCTCTCCCTCCTGAGCGAAATATGGAGGGCGGTCTCTTCGGTGGCCGACTTCTCGAAGCTCGCGGAGAGTGGAACATAACCCCCCTTGTCATGCCCGCCTCTCGTGGGGACGCGGGGCTGCCTGTCGTTTGACAATTAGCCGGAATTTTTGATAAATTTTATCTCTATCGCGGTGCTTCTTCCGCAAGTGCCGATAAATGGCGTTCCCGGGTAGCTCAGTCGGCAGAGCGGGTGGCTGTTAACCACTTTGTCGGGGGTTCGAATCCCTCCCCGGGAGCCAACCTTCTTCGCGAGAATCCCCAGGCTCACGACCCCGTGGTCATCCGAATCTCCCCCGGCCCCCGAGCCAGTGGGAAGAATTTACCACTGGTAGCGGCAATCTGCTATCATACAGAAACAGTTCGGCTACAATATAATCCATGGATATATCGAGTTTTTTGAACTCCTATCCCGGGACCCACATAGTCCAGGCATTCTTTCATTCCCTGATTGCCGCGGTGATTGTCGACCGCTCCATCCATGCCTGGGGCATCACGAGCCCCCTTGTCAGGCAGAGGTTCCGCATCATGGTCATCCTCCTGCCGCTTTTTTCCTATCCCCTATACCAGCTGATAGACCCTGCCAGGGGTTCGGTCTCCTTCAGGCTCGGGGCGCTGTTCGACTCGGGCCGTTGGCTCAGCCTCGAGCTCTGGGGTGCCATACCCGTAAGCCTATTGTTTGCGGCCTTCCTTTTGCTCACGGCCTTCATATTCATTTTCCAGGAGCTCGTGCCAATACTCAGGCACGCGGCCGAATCCAGGGAGTCCGAGGTAGAATGGGACCGCCCTCAGGAGGGCTCCCCCGTGCTCGCCGCCGTCAAGGCCCTGGGAGGCGAAAAACCCGAAGTTTTCATCGCCGACGACGAGGACCTCCTTATTTACTCGACCACGGGCAATAAGCCCGCCGTGTTCATCTCCTCGGGCCTTATGGGTGCGCTCGAGCCGGCGGAGCTCGAGGTCGCCATTGCTCACGAGATGGCACACATAAGGCGCAGCAGGAGGCCGCTTCTGATAATCACCTATATCGTGAGGGTGCTTCAGTTCTTCAGCCCCGCCACCCTTGTGGAGTTCAGGAAGATCGTCGAGGACGAGGAAAAGATCTGCGATGACGAGGCCGCCGGGCTGACGGGAAAGCCCGGGGCGCTCGCCAGCACGCTGAGGAAGCTAAAGATCGAGGAGGCCGGGCAGGACGGCGCAGAAGGCAGAAAGCCCGCCAAGGTGATTACGGCTATGGAGAGCATGAGCCACGACATTCTTCTCGAAAGAAGGATCCGCAGGCTTGGCAACGAGGCGAGACAGACCGGCGGGGGACAGTGGCTGAGCTTTACTGTGACCATCGCGGCGGTATTGGTAGTAAACTATTTCGTGGTATGAGGTTGAGGGAGCGGAAATTATGAAAAAGAAACTCCGGGGTGTTATTTCCTTCGCGGTGACCGTGGCCGTGCTGGTGGGGGTGCTCAAAGTGATGAACTGGCTTCCCACGGCCCTGGACCAGGGCATGATGCGCCCTTACCAGGGTATCGAGGAGGTGAGGGCCAGGCTCGGCATTAGGGAAATATACGTCCCTTCCTATTTTCCCGAGACCATCAAGTGGCCGCCCGAGGAGCTGCTGGCCCAGAAGACCCCCTACGAGGCGGTGGTCATGAAGTTCGCCCGCTCGGGCCAAGGCGACACCGGCCTCATCATAACCCAGGCCAGAAGCGCCGACTTCGACTACGAGGCCGGCATGGGGCTCGAAGAGGTCCGCGAGCGGGTGCCCTTAGACCTGAAGGGCAGAGAGGCGGTCCTTGAGGCCGGGATATGCGAGGACGGTTCGCCCTGCAGCCGTCTTTCGTGGACCGAGGGGGGCCTTCACATGAGGGTAGCCATGAAGGCCCAGCCCCCCCAGGTCATTCGCCTGGCCGAGAGCATGCTCAAGTAGGCCCCCCGCCCCGTCTTAAAGGCCCTCCCTGGGGGTCTCCACAGCCCGTTTTTCCCCAAAAAATGCCGGATAGTACGTTTTTCCCGCCTGAGTAGGGAAAATTTCCTATGCCGAATAGGGCATTTTGCCAATTTTCACGCCCCCTTGCATCTGATAGATTGAAAGCAGGACGAGGAAAGGAGGGCAGGGAGATGAAAAAGTACAGAGGCGGAAGCAGGGTCGGAAAAGGCTCCTACTGGGACCTTTCCAGCGGAAGGCGGGAGGACATCGAGCAGGAGGGCGTGCTTCCCGGAGATGAAAAGTCCACCTTCGTGCGCCTGCCCAGCATACTGATGCTGCTGCTGGGGCCGGTGCTGGGTCTCCTTTACGTGATCGCCCTTCCGTTTATCGGGATAGCGACGGTGTTGGCAATTCTTCTGGGGAAGGTCAACGTCGCGCTGCTCCAGGTGTTCGGAAGGACTGTCTCTTTCGGGTGGAGACCTGTGGAGTCCTATCTTTCCGGCAGGAAGAGAAAGGGCAAGGGTTCTAAATAGAACCCAATGCAATTAATCAAAGGATAATGAAAGGAGGAAAGGAAGATGCATACGCTATTTGATTTCATCACCCATGTGAAGACGGTCGAGTACCTGATAGCGATTTCGACTATCGCGGTGTTCATCCTCTTCTTGGAGGTCCTGAAGCCCCATCCCTTCAGGGGATTGGTGGAGGCCGGCAGGGATGACATCGAGCACGTCAGGAATTCGGGCGGATTCGCCAGCGTGGCGAAAACCATGGGCAAGGTGGCCGCGGCTCCGCTGGTAGGGCTTCTTTACATAGTGGGGCTTCCGTTTGCGTTCCTCTTCGCAATCGGCTACGCCGCTGTGAGCGGTCTCGTCAGGGCCATGGGCATCAGCCCCACGCTGCAGTGGAGGCCCCAGGAGGCCTACCTCGCTGGCAAGAAGGACAAGAAGGGCGCCCAGAAGGACAAGAAGGACCAGGCCGAAAAGAAGAAGGACTGATCTTTTCCACCCAAGCCACGGGAAGGAGGCAGGATAGATGAAAATGGCATCGGTATTGATGGTGGCGGCCCTGGGCGCGGCCCTTCTCCTGGCTCTGCCCACCGGAGCCTCGAGCACGGGCGGTCCGGGAGTCGTGATGCTGGACTCACTCGTCGACCAGTACGAGGCCGTGAGATTCGACCATTCGATGCACGCTTCGTATTTCTCGAAGGGCTGTTGGGACTGCCACCACCAGCATATGGACTACGCCAATCACCCCTGCGAGGGGTGCCACGCCATAAAGGAGGCAGAGTTCAAGAAGTCGGTCACCGGCAGCTTCCTCTCCTGCAAGAGCTGCCACGGGGAGTACGAACCGGCGATGCCCGCCATGCCCGGCCTGAAGGTCGCCTACCACAAGCAGTGCTTCGGGTGTCACAGGGGAATGGGCAGCGTGGGCAAGTCACCCGAGGGCTGCACCGAGCAGTGCCACGCAAGGAGGGAATCAAGGTGAGGACCACAGGTTGCTCAATTCATGTCAAGGAGGTGTTCCATGGCTGATGTGCCCCTGAAACCAGACAGGGACGGCTCGGATGCCCGGAAGAAGAACAGGGACGCGGAAGGCAACCTGATCATAAACAGGAGAGCTTTCCTCGGAAGTATCGCCGCAATCGGGGGCACTGCCATCCTGGGCAGCCCGCGGGAGGCGAAGGCCGACGCGGACCTCAAGGGTTGGCCCGACCGCTACGGCATGCTTACCGACCTGACGGCCTGCGTGGGGTGCCGCAGCTGCGAGCGGGCCTGCAACGAGGCAAACGGTCTGCCGGCCCCCGATGTGCCGTTTGACGACCCGAGGGTATTCGACGAGGAAAGAAGGCCCACCGCATCGGCGTACACCGTCGTTAACAGGTACGAAAACCCCGAAGACCCCACCAAACCGGTCTTCAGGAAAATACAGTGCAATCACTGCAACGAGCCGGCCTGCGCCACAGCGTGCCCGGCCCACGCCTATTCGAAGACCCCGGAGGGCGCGGTAATGTACAACGAGGACCTCTGTTTCGGGTGCCGCTACTGCATGGTGGCTTGCCCCTTCTACGTCCCCGCCTACGACTACGAAAGCGCCCTGAGGCCGCGGATAGTGAAGTGCGTACTGTGCTTCGGCAGGATAAAGGAGGGAAAGATTCCCGCATGCGCCGAGGCGTGCCCGGCAGGCGCCGTGACCTTCGGCAAGCGGAGCGACCTTCTGATGCTGGCCCGCAAGAGGATCGACAGCGAGCCGCAGAAATACATCAACCACATCTACGGGGAGAGCGAGGCCGGCGGCACCGGCTGGTTGTACATCTCCGGCGTGCCGTTCGAGCAGCTCGGTTTCCCGACGAACCTCCCCGAAAAGCCGCTCATCGAGCTCACGAAGGGGTTCCTCTCGGCGGTGCCGACCGTCTTCATAGTCTGGCCCGCCCTCTTCGGGATGAGCTACGCGGCGCTCAAGCACAGGGAGGGCTCCGACGAAGACGAAAAGAAACACGATGAGGAGGGAAAAAATGGCTAGTCACGAATTCTCGATCGCGCCAGGCGGAAAGGAAGCCAGATTCCGCGACTGGTTCATGGATAAGCTCCTGATGGGGATGAGCTGGCCCGAGTACGCCAGGTCGCTGGTCACGCCTTTTAACGTGGTGGCCGCCGTCATCCTGGCCGTCGGGATCCCTCTTATCGCCCTTCGGTTCATACAAGGACTGGCGTTGGTCACTCATGCCTCGAACGAATACCCCTGGGGGTTGTTCCTCGGTTGGGGCCTCTTCGGCGGGGTTCCCCTTTCGGCGACCGGTTTCGTGATGGCCACGGCGTACTATATATTCGGCTTCAAGAAGTACGCGCCTCTCGTAAGACTGGCGGTCCTCACGGGCTTCCTGGGCTACCTTTTCGCGGTCGTATTCCTGCTGAACGACCTGGGCCGCCCCTGGAGGATATACTACCCCATGGCGATCTCCTTCGGCACGGCCTCGATACTCTTCCTGGTGGCCTGGCACGTCTCCACGTACCTCACGGTGCAGTTGCTGGAGTTCAGCCCGGCTATCCTCGAGTGGCTTAAGTCGCAGAGGGTGCGCAGGTGGGCTATGAAGATAACCATCGGCATGACCATTGCCGGCATAATACTCTCCACGCTCCACCAGTCGGCCCTGGGGGCGATGTTCCTGCTTGCCCCGGGCAAGCTCCACCCCTTGTGGTACTCGTCATACATACCTGAGCTGTTCCTAGGGACAAGTGCGACCAGGAGTTCCTCGGCAACCTCGACACGCTCACGGTGGGACTGGGCAAGGCGGCGGCTATAGCAATGTACGTCTATTTCGCCATGAAGATGATCTCGGTGGCCCACGACAGCGAGTGGGCCCTCCTGGGTACCCCCTACGGCGAGTGGTTTCTCGTTGAGCTCCTGGGTTTCGTGCTTGTGCCCGCGCTGGTAATCACTTACGGGTTCAAGAGCCAGAGCGCGTCCTTCGTCAGGCTCGGCGCCTTCTGGGCCGTGGCCGGCGTGCTCCTGAACCGGATCAACGTCTCGATAATTGCGTTCAACTGGAACCTCCCGGAGCACCTGCACCACATCGTGCCGCCCTGGAAGGAGGTGGCGGTAGTCCTGGCGATAAGCACCATCCGAGCCGGCCCTGAATGGTGCCGGCTCCCCCCGCAAAACGGAAGGGACGGAGGAGATGACAGTCAGGAAGGCCGTAATCCCGCTCTTGGTGGTTGCCGCAGCCTTTCTGCTCGTGGCCCCTGTGGCCGGCGCGGACTCAACGGAGATGCCAGCGTGTCTAGGGTGCCATTCCAGGGAAAACCTTACCCTCAAGTTCGCGGACGGAAGCTCCTTGAGCGCTTACGTGGACAAAAAGGCCCTGGCGGCGTCAGCGCACGGCTCGCTTGACTGCTCCGACTGCCACGAGGGCTACACAGCAGAGAGTCACCCGAGGACAATGTACAGGAGCAAGAAGCTCTTCCAGCTGAGGCTCTCCCGAATCTGCCGGGGTTGCCACACCGACAAGGAAATCTGCAAGAAGGCCGTCCACGAAAGCCTGCTGGGCAGGGAAAAGCAAGGCTCGGCCCCGGTTTGCACGGATTGCCACGCCGCCCACTCGGTTGCGCTGGTGGCGGGCAGCAGG
>JARRNG010000001.1:0-34110 GCA_037385265.1 Nitrospirota bacterium | reverse complement strand
AATCTACTCAGGCGCTTCGGGCAGGGGAAGCGGTACCCTTCGCTCATGTCCGAGAGGGTGCCGCAGGTCTTGAGGCCTGCCATTAGCTATTATGCGGCTCACCGTTATGACATATAACGTACATAGCTGCACCGGGACCGACGGTCGCACCGACCCGCACAGGATAGCCAGGGTCATCGAGAGCCAGGCCCCGGACATTATAGCACTACAGGAACTCGACAGCGGTCTCGCGCGCACGGGGCTCGCCGACCAGGCCCTAGTACTGGCCGAGTGGCTGAAGATGGACTACCACTTTCACCCGTCCATACATATGGAGGCCGGCCAGTACGGAAATGCCGTCCTCAGTCCCCATCCCATTAGAGTGGTCCGCGCAGGCGAATTGCCAACCCTGCCCAGGCGAGGGGTCAAGGAAAAGAGGGGCGCTATCTGGATAAAGATGGACTTCGGAGGGCGGGAGGTTCAGGTCCTGGACACCCACCTCGGCCTCAACAGGCACGAGCGCCTCGCCCAGGCGACGGCCCTGGCCGGCCCGGACTGGCTGGGGAACCCCGAATGCGGGTGCCCGGTGGTTTTTTGCGGAGACATAAACGTCACCGGGTGGTCGGAGGTCTACAGGATGTTTGGCCGCTCCCTCCTGGATACCCATGGCCGCTGGGGGAGGGCCACCTGGCCCAGCCGCTTCCCCGTCCTGCGCCTCGACTACATTTTCGCAAGCCACGACGTATCGGTGAGGGACGCCTTCGTGCCCCGGGAAAGGTCCGTCCGCAGGGCCTCGGACCACTTACCCGTCGTTTCGGTCCTGGAAATTCCCGACGAAGAGGCACAGCCGTGAAGCGCATCCTTCAGCCCGGGGTCAACTGCATGGGACTTTACGAGGTCGAATCGACGGGCCTGGTGGTGGACGGCTACGACTACTACCGCTTCTTTTACAGGGCGGCCAAGAACGCCAGACGCTACATTCTGATAACCGGATGGCAGTTCGACAGCGCTTTTGCATTGCTTAGGGGCGGGGAGGCCGAGGAGGCCGGGGGGGAGGTGACGATGCTCCGGTTCCTGGCAGGCCTCTGCGAGGACAACCCGGACCTGGAGATATACATCCTCGCCTGGGACTTTATCGAGTTCTACCTCGTCAAGAGGGAATGGTTCCAGGACCGGAAGTTCAACAGGAGCGCCTGCGAAAGGTTACACTTCCGCTTCGACAGCAGGCACGCCGTGGGGGCAAGCCACCATGAGAAATTCGTCGTCGTGGACGGTGAACTGGCCTTCGCGGGCGGCCTCGACCTGTGCTCCTCGCGCTGGGACCAGAGGGACCACCGGCTGGACAATCCCCTAAGGAGAGACCGGATGGGGAAACACTACGAGCCTTACCACGACACCCAGTCGTGCCACACTGGCCCCTTGGCGAGGCAGCTGGCCGAGGTCTTCAAGGTCCGGTGGGAGAATTCCGGGGGGGAAAAGCTCGACCTCCCCGAGCCCGCGGGGGAGGCCAGGAGGGAGGGGTTCTTCACCATCCCAATTTCGGCCCGCGAGGTCGCTATAAGCCGCACCAGGGCGAAGACCATTGTCCCTCACCAGGAATCGGTGCAGGAGATACGGAGTCTTTATGTGGACGCCGTCTCGGCCGCTGAGAGGCTTATCTACATAGAGAACCAGTATTTCAGCTCTCAGGCGGTCTACAAGGCCCTGGTGGACAGGATGAGGGCCCCGGGCCGCCCTAAGCTCCAGATTATTTTCGTGCTCCCCAAGAGGCCGCACTCCCTCCTCGAGGAGGTCTCGCTTTCATTCGCGCAGTCGAAGATGCTGAAGAACATGATCGACATCGCCTCCTCGGAAGGTCATTCCCTGGGCATCTACTACAGGGTAGCGGGGATAAAGGATGGAGCGGGGGTGCCGGTTCATATCCACTCGAAGCTCCTCCTCGTGGACGACCGGTTTCTCACGGTGGGCTCGGCCAACACCACGAACAGGAGCATGGGCCTCGACACGGAGATAAACGTGGCGTGGGAGGCCCACTCGGAGGAGCAGGGTGAGCTGAGGGAATCGCTTAGGGAGGTTCGTCTGAGCCTGCTCAGGGAGCACACGGGCTTAGGGGAAGACGAAGACCATGACCTTCAGGTCGTAGAGGGGCTCGTGGAGAGACTCGAAGTTCTGGCCACTTCGAGCCGCTGCCGGCTGAGGCACCACACGCTGGAGACTCTCGTGGAGGAAGGCGTCCTGCCAAGTGGCATCGGGCTCGAAGACCTCAAGGTGGACCCCGAGACGCCCATCTTGGAGGAAAACATATTCGAGCTCATGGCGAGGGACGAGACCGGTCTGTTCCGTAAAGGGGTAAACCTGCTCGGCGAGCTGCTCGTATACCGGAGGGCGGAGCTTTGGAAATACCTGGCGCACCAGTGGAGAAGGTGGTGGAGGGCGGCCGTGTTGGCGCTGGGTCTGGCCCTTCTTGTTGCAGTAATACTGATATTCCTCGTCACCGGGGACTGATGCGGCGGGGAGGCCCCTGTTATAATCAAGTATGGAAAGGCACGACCCCGAAAAGCTGATAAGGAGGCTCTACGCCCGGAGCCCCGAGGCCATGGGGTTCCTCCTAGAGCACTCCAGTATGGTTTCCCGAAAGGCCCTCGACGTAGCCCGTCGTGTTGAGCACCTGGGGCCCGACCTCCGGTTCGTCGAGGAGGCGGCCATGCTCCACGACATCGGCATCATCAGGACGAACGCCCCCCTTTTCGGTTGCCGCGGCGACGCGCCATACATCTGTCACGGTGTGCTCGGCAGGGAGATGCTCGAGGCCGAGGGCCTCCCCAGGCACTCCCTGGTTTGCGAGAGGCACGTGGGGGTTGGGCTGAGGGTGAAGGACATAGTGGAAAAAGGATTTCCCCTGCCCAGGAGGGACATGGCGCCCGAGAGCCTGGAGGAGACCATAGTATGCTTCGCCGACAAGTTCTTCTCGAAGGACAGAGAGCCCCTCAGGGAAAAGCCCCTGGAAAAGGTTCGCTCCCAGATTGCCCGCTACGGCGCGGACAAGCTCGCGGTGTTCGACAGCTGGGTTGAGCTCTTCGGCCTTGGGCGGCGAGAGACTGATACACTTGATTGAGAAGAGTTTGAAACATCCGTCCGCGTCAATGCCGGTCCCCCTGAAGCCCTTGATTTCCCGTGCCTTTTGAAATTCCCCGGGTCGGCTGCAAAAAATCGAGGTCGGTTGCAAAAAAACATTGACTTGTTTTATGATTTACGGTTATACTTTTACTTACCCTGGGGGAGGCCCCGAGCGGCCTGAGAGTTTCCCTTGTTAGGGAATGACCCCGAATAACCTGATCCGGGTAATGCCGGCGGAGGGAAGGGAGCGCGAGCCGTGTTTCCTCAGGGGAATACGGTTTTTTGTTTGATTTATGAAAATAAAAGTAAACGGAGAGGAGATCGAAACCGCGGCAGAGACCTTGGAGGGCCTCATCGGAGAATGCAGGCTCGAGCCCCAGGGGGTGGCCGTGGAAGTCAATCTCAACATAGTCAGGAAGACGGAATACGGCGCCTTCAGGCTCAAGGAGGGCGACGTAGTGGAGATAGTGAGCTTCGTAGGCGGAGGATAGATGTCGGACAAACTCGTAATAGGCGGCGTGGAGTTCAGCTCGAGGCTCTGGGTGGGCACGGGCAAGTACAGGGACTTCGACGAGACCCGGCGGGCCGTGGAGGCCTCGGGGACCGACGTGGTCACGGTGTCCGTGCGCAGGGTCAACGTCTTCGACCGTAAGAGCGAGAACCTCCTGGACTACATAGACCCGAAGAAGTACAAGATACTTCCCAACACCGCCGGCTGCTACAGCGTCGAGGAGGCCCTCAGGTACGCCCGCCTCGCCCGCGAGGCAGGCATATCGGACCTCGTGAAGCTCGAGGTCATAGGGGACGAAAAGACTTTGTTTCCCGACGTCTGTGGCCTCCTTAAGGCCACGGAGATACTGGCGAAGGAGGGGTTCGTGGTGCTTCCTTACTCAAGCGACGACCCGGTGACCGCCCGGAGGCTCGTTGAGGCGGGGGCCGCGTGCGTGATGCCCCTGGGAGCCCCCATAGGGTCGGGGCTCGGCATCAGAAACCCTTACAACATAAGAATAATCAGAGAAATCTTGGACGTGCCCGTTGTCGTAGACGCGGGCGTGGGCACCGCCTCGGACGCATCCGTGGCCATGGAGCTCGGCGCCGACGCCGTGCTCATAAACACCGGAATCGCGGGGGCCAAGGACCCCGTGAAGATGGCCGCCGCCATGAAGCACGCGGTGGAGGCCGGAAGGCTCGCTTACGAGGCGGGAAGGATACCAAGGAAACTATACGCAACGGCTTCGAGCCCAATAGAGGGAATGATATGATTGCAATCGAGAAGGAAAAAGTGCTGTCTCCGGCCTACGAGCCCCTTGATCTGGATTTCAAGCTCTATCTGGTGACCGACAGAAATCAGACCGGCGGAAGGTCGCTTATCGGCGCGGTCACCGATGCGCTCAAGGGTGGACTCAGGGCGGTGCAGCTCAGGGAGAAGGACCTCGGCACACGGGACCTCTTGAGGCTTGCCTACGAGATGAGGCAGCTGACGCTCAAGTACGACGCCAGGCTCTTCATTAACGACCGCGTGGACATCGCCATCGCCGTGGACGCCGACGGTGTGCAGCTCACCCAGAAGAGCATGCCGCCCTTTGCGGCCAGGAGGCTTTCGAGCAGGCTGATAATAGGGGTCTCCACCCATAGCCTGGAGGAGGCCCTGAAGGCCCAAAGGAGCGGGGCGGACTTCATCACCCTGGGGCCGGTGTTTGCGACCCCGTCGAAGGCGAAGTACGGAGAGCCGCTGGGCGTGGAGAACTTCAGGGAGATCGCCAAGCAGGTGAGGGTCCCGGTCTTTGCCATAGGCGGCATCACGCTCGAGAACCTGAGCGAGGTCACTTCGGCCGGGGCCTCGGGCGTGGCGGTGATATCCTCCGTCCTCGGGGCCAAGAGTATAAGGTCCACGGCGGGCAAGTTCATCAGGTCTCTGGAGTGACACTCGTTGAGCACGCAAGGAAGGGCATTGTCACCGAGGAGGTAAAGAGAGCTGCCGCCGGCGAGGACGTAAGCCCGGAGCAGCTGGCCTCGGACATTGCCGACGGACTCAGCGTAATCCCGCTTAACTCGGCGGGCCGGCACACTTCCGCCGTGCCCATCGGCAGGGGCCTCAGGACCAAGGTAAACGCCAACATCGGCACCTCCAAGGACAGGGTCTCGCTGGATGAGGAGAGGGATAAGCTCGCCGTGGTAGTGAAGTTCGGCGCCGACGCCGTGATGGAGCTCTCCACCGGGGGCCGCACCCGCGACCTCAGGAAGCATATCCTCGAAAAAGCTCCCATACCCGTGGGCACGGTTCCCATATACGAGGCCGCCGTCAGGGCCGCCGAGGAGCGCGGCAGCATAGCCCGCATGACGGCCGACGACATCTTCGGGGTAATCGAGGAGCACGGCCGCGACGGCGTGGACTTCATCACCGTGCACTCGGGGCTCACGCTAAAAGCGGTGGAAAGGCTGCGTCAGGAGGGCAGGGTGCTCGACATCGTGAGCCGGGGAGGGGCTTTCCTCCTGGAGTGGATGATATACAACGAAAGAGAAAACCCCCTCTTCGAGCAGTACGACCGGCTCCTGGAGATAGCAAAGATGCACGACATGACCCTCAGCCTAGGCGACAGCCTGAGGCCGGGGTGCCTGGAGGACGCCACCGACAGGTCGCAGGTGGAGGAGCTCCTGACGCTGGGCGAGCTGAGGGACAGGGCGCTTGAGGCCGGGGTGCAGGTGATAATAGAGGGGCCGGGGCATGTGCCGCTGAGCCAGGTGGAGCTCAACATAAGGTTGCAGAAGGAAGTCACGAAGGGCGCGCCCTTTTACGTGCTCGGCCCCCTGGTTACCGACGTGGCCATGGGCTACGACCACATCGCCGGGGCCATCGGCGGGGCCGTCGCGGGGGCGGCCGGGGCGGATTTCCTCTGCTACGTGACCCCGGCGGAGCACATCAAGCTCCCGGGTGTGGATGACGTCAAGGAAGGGCTCATCGCCTCGAAGATTGCGGCCCACGCTGCGGACATCGCCAAGGGCATCCCCTCGGCAATGGAGCGAGACAAGAAGATGGCCCGGGCGCGCAAGGCCCTCGACTGGGAAGGCCAGATAGCCATGAGCTTCGACCCCGAAAGGGTAAGGAGCTGGCGCTCGCAGATACCGCGCGCCGTGGACGAGGTATGCAGCATGTGCGGCGAGTTCTGCGCAATAAAGACCGTCGAAAAGGCCCTTAGAAAGAAGTAGGCACCCCCACGCTCAACCTTCCCCGACCTACCATGGCCCCCCGCATCCAGGCTCTATTTTTCGGAATGCGCCGGCCACCTGCGTTTCGTCATACGCTTGTGCAGCGCCCGCCAAAGGGCGGGGGAAAGAGGCGCGGAATAAATCGCGTCAGCGAATTGATATATACTAAACAGGTTTCGTTTATCTACGAATAGAGAGAGGACATGGAAAAGAAGATACTGATTAACGCGCGGCATCCGGAGGAAAAGCGGGTCGCTATCGTCAGGGGGAGCCGGCTAACGGACTTCTACGTGGAGATCACTTCAGCAGCGCACGTGAGGGGCAACATATACAAGGGCAGGATCACCGCCCTGGACCGGGGCCTCCAGGCTGCCTTCGTCGATTTCGGCACGGAGAAGCAGGGGTTCCTCCCCCTCAGGGAGGTGATGCCCGAGAACTACCAGACGAAGACCAAGGCCAAGAACCCGAAGATCACGGAGGTGCTCGCCAAGGGGCAGGAAATAGTGGTCCAGGTGGAGCAGGACCAGCGGGGCACCAAGGGGGCGAAGCTTACGAACCGCATCTCCCTTCCGGGGCGGTATCTCGTAATGATCCCGGGCAGGGAGCGCCTAGGCATCTCCCGGAAGATAGAGGACAGGAAGGCCAGGGACCGCCTGAGGGAAGCGTTCAAGGGCCTGAGGGTGCCAAAGAACATGGGCTTTATCCTGAGGACCGCAGGCGCGGACTGCACTACTGAGGAACTCGCTGCCGACCTGAAATACCTCACCAAGCTCTGGAACAAGATAAACAGGGAAGCCAAGAAGGCCTCGGCCCCGAGCCTTATATATAAGGAGGAAGACATCGCCGTCCGTACGGTCAGGGACTACCTCGCCCCGGACGTCGTGGAGGTGATAGTCGACGACCGCGAGGCCCTACAGGGGGTCAAGAAGTTCCTCAAATTGACCATGCCCTGGCGCTCCATCAACGTCACCCATTACCGCGGGAGCGAGCCCCTCTTCGACCACTACGAGCTGGAGGACCAGATCGCCCTCCTGGGCGACAGGCAGGTGGACCTTCCTTCAGGAGGGACCATCGTCATCGACAGGGTCGAAGCCCTGACGGCCATAGACGTCAACTCCGGGAGGGCCAAGCATAAGGATATCGAGGCCCTCGCCCTCCGCACCAACCTCGAGGCTGCCGAGGAAATCGCCCGCCAGCTGAGGCTCCGGGACATAGGCGGGCTGATAGTCGTAGATTTCATCGATTTGCAGTCTTCGAAGAACTACCAGAAGATAGAGGAGAAGCTCCGGAAGGCCCTGGATAGGGACAAGGCACATTACGACATTACGAGGATATCTAAGTTCGGCATCCTCGAGATGTCGCGGGAGCGCATGCGGGCCGCCCACTTCGAGGCCTCAAACCCGGCTTGCCCCACCTGCGGGGGATCCGGCGTGGTGAAGTCGCCGGAGCTCGTGGCAGTATCGGCGCTGAGGAAGATGCACTCGCTGGCCTCGGGGAAGGGAGCGCGAAAGATGACCTGCCGGCTGCCCGTGGACAGCGCCAACTACATGATGAGCAACCTCCGCGAAAGCCTCGCCGCCATGGAAAGAGAGTTCTCCCTCGACCTGAACATCCTGGCCGACCCGTCGCTTCCCCTAGGCGAGCACGCCGTGGACGTCGAGGAGGCCAAACCGGTGGAAAGGAAGAAGCCCCTGGAGGAAAAGGCGAAGCCCGAGGAAGAGAAGAAGGCGCGCCGCGGCCGGGGCAGGTCCAGGCGGAAAAAGAAGAAGGCGCCCCAGGGCGAGGAGGCCGCGGCGACAGAGGAGCCGGCGAAAGAGGAGCCAGGGACGGAGGCCGCGGAGGCCGAAAAGCCCCAGGCCGAAGCCGGCGCGAAGAAAAGGAGGCCGCGGAAGCGCCGCCCCCGCCGCTCCGCCAAGAAGAAGGCCCCTTCCGGCGAACAGCAGGCCGAAGCCGAGCAGTAGCTCCCCGCCCCCAGGGGCCGTGCGGCTCTGAGAGACCGTTAAAACTCCACTGCGAGAAGGAATCCCCGGGCAGGCCGCCTGGGGTAATCTTGGCGAGGCGCGACGTGCAGCGGTCGGAAGGGGGGAAGCCCCCTCCGGTCATCTCCTGTGGGCCATCGACTCCAGGCGGGCTATTCTTTCCTCCATGGGAGGGTGGGTGCTGAAGAGCTTAGCCAGACTTTCCCCCCTGAGAGGGCTTACGATGAACATGTGCGAGGTCGCCGGGTTGGCCTTCATCGGTATCCTCTTGGAAGCGTACTGAAGCTTCTTGAGCGCGCTGGCGAGATAGAGGGGATTTCCGGAAAGCTCGGCCCCTCCCTGGTCGGCCCCGTATTCGCGGGAGCGCGAGATGGCCATCTGAACGAGAAGCGCGGCGATGGGCCCCACGATCATCATGATTATCGCCGCGACGGGGTTTCCATTCTCATCGTCCCTGCCGCCGAAAATGAAGGCCCACTGTGCCATCTGGGCGAGGTAGCTTATGGCGCCAGCGATGGTGGCCGCCACAGTGCTCACAAGGATGTCCCGGTGCCTGATGTGGGAGAGCTCGTGGGCAAGGACCCCTTCGAGCTCCTCCCGGGTGAGAACATCCATGATGCCCGTGGTCACGGCGACGGCACCGTGCTGGGGGTTTCTGCCCGTGGCGAAGGCGTTGGGCTGGGGCTGCTCGATAATATAGACCCTGGGCATGGGAAGCCCCGCCTTCTGGGCAAGCCTTCTCACAATGCCGTGGAGCTCGGGGGCCTGGGCCTCGGTCACTTCCCGGGCGCGGTACATCTTTAGAACTATCTTGTCGCTGTACCAGTAGGAAAAGAAATTCAGGCCGAAGGCTATCACAAGGGCAAAGGTCATCCCGGCCTTGCCCCCGAGAATCGCCCCGACGCCCACCAGCATAAGCGTGAGCGTTACCATCAGCGCCATCGTCTTCAATCCGTTCAAGTGAGTCCTCCTGTAAGCCGTGACACCAAAGTGTCATGCACGGTTTCTATTTCTTAATTTGACAGAAAGCGGGATTCCCCGTCAAACAGGGGCGGGTCCGGAACCCGGACATCACTGTAAGGTCATCAGGTCCCCGGAGCTAACGGTCCTGAGACGGCGGTTCGGGAGGCGGAGGATAAGGCGGCCCTCGTCGTCTATGTCCATGGCGGTTCCGGAGACGGTCTCCTCGCCTTCGGTGACAATGACCTTGTGGCCGAGGGTGGAGGAGAGCTCCCGCCACCCATCGAGCAGTGGCCGCCTTCCTTCCTTCCCGAGGGCCTCGAGCCCTTCGGACATGCGGTTTAGGACTGCCGCGGCGATGGGACTACGTCTGTGCCTCACGCCCGTTTCGATAAGCACCGAGGTGGCGATGTCCCTTATCGAGGCGGGAAAGTGAGAGGAGGCCATGTTGACGTTTATTCCTATGCCCGCGACGGCGTGGGAAATCACGTCGGGTTCGGCCCGGGTCTCAAGGAGTATGCCCCCGAGCTTCCTTCCCCCCGCCTGGATGTCGTTAGGCCACTTGATTCGCGCATCGAGGCCCGTGGTCTCCCTGAGGGCGAGGCACGCGGCCACGGAGCTCAGAATCGTAAGGAGCGTGCCCTCCCTCGGCCGAAGCCCCGGCCTTAGTATCACGCTCATGTATATGTTCCTGCCGGCCGGAGAGACCCACCTCCGGCCGAGCCTCCCCTTTCCGTGGGTCTGGCGCTCGGCGACGACCACCGTGCCGTGGGGCTCCCCCGAGGCGGCAAGCTCCATGGCGGCGTCGTTTGTGGAGCCTGTTTCCTGGAGGAAGATTATCCTACGGCCCAGGGGTCCCCTTGCCAGGCTCCTCAGCTCCTCGGCGGAATACTCGGGGGCCTCGACGAGCCTGTAGCCCAGGCCCCTCCGGGACTCTATTACGAAGCCCTTCCTCCGGAGGGTGTTTATCCTCTTCCAGAGGGCCGCGCGGGTCACTCCGAGGGCGAGGGAAGCCTCCTCGCCCGAGACGAAGCCTTTCCTGCCCAGGAGTTCGAGGACCTTCCGGTCCGCTCCTTCACTCCTCTTCAAGCACTACTACCTTTATCTTCCCCTCGAGGCCCTTCTTGAACTTCTCGGCATCGTTCTTGCTGCCCACTATCGAGGCGTAGTGCATGGGGATGGCCACCTTGGGATTAATGTCGAGGGCGGCCTGGACGGCCTCCTCGGCGGTCATCACGTAGGTGCCGGAGACGGGCAGGAGGGCGATGTCGCAGTCGAAGTCCTTCATCTCGGGGATGCGGTCGGTGTCGCCGGCGATGTATATCCTCGCCCCGTTCGCGGTGAAGATGTAGCCCACCCACTTGTTGCCCTTCGGGTGGAACTTCTTGTTAGTGTTGTAGGAGGGCACGGCCTCTATCTGCACCCCGTCGACCGTGAGCTTGTCGCCTGGCTTGACGATTTTGATATTGCCCTTGAGCTTCCCGGCGCAGTCGGCCGTGGTCACTATCACGGTGTCCGGCCCCTGGATTTTCTCCACGTCCTCGGGCGAGCAGTGGTCATAGTGCTCGTGGGTTATCAGGATTATGTCGGCCCTGTCCTTCTTCTTGAGCTTGAAGGGGTCGGTGAAGATGGTCTTTTCGCCGACTATCTTGAAGGTGTCGTGCCCGAGCCAGTGGATGTCCTTGACGGCTTCCATAACGCTTGCCTCCTCCTGTCCCGCCCAAAGTGCAGCGGGCATGGACAGTATCATGATTAGTATAGGTATCACGAGCCTTTTCATTGGGCTACACCCCCTTGAGGTATCGCGCGGGGTTCGTGCGGGCCGCGCGGTCGATGGCCTTTTCACCGATGCCCAGGCCTCTCAAGACCCCGACTCCGCGGGCCAGGGAGACTGCGCCTCCCTGGAGCACCCCTTTTCTGTACTGCGGCCCCTTGACGGCGTCCGACACCAGGATTATACGCCCTTCGGGCTTCGTTTTGAAGACCATCCTGAGCACCTCGGCGCTCAGGTGCACGCCGTCGGGTATGACCTCGGCGTAGAGTTCCTCGTCCAGGAGGCCCGCTCCGGCGAGCCCCGGCTCGCGGTGATGGAAGGGGCGCATGGCGTTAAAGAGGTGAGTGACTCCCGAGGCCCCGGCCCGCTTTCCCGCCATGGCCTGGGCGTGGGTGGCATCCGAGTGCCCCATGTTGACCCTGATGCCCAGCGAGGCGCACCGCTCTATGACCCTCAGGGCCCCCGAGAGCTCGGGGGCAAGTGTTATCACCTTCACCGCGCCCTCGAAGCCGGATATCAGTTTTTTCAGATTTGAAAGCGTGGGCCTCATGAAAGTTCCCGCGTCCTGGGCCCCCGCCCTCTTTGGGCTGAGGAAGGGGCCCTCGAGGTGGACGCCCAGTATCTTCGCCCCGGTCTTCTGGAGACACATGGCCTCGCAGACGGCGGCCATCTGCCCGCGCATCGCATCGATGGGGCCCGAGTATATCGTGGGAAGAAAGGCCGAGACCCCGGCTCTTCCCTGGGCGACGGCGAGTTTCATGAGCTCGCCGGGCACGGTGGTCCTGGTGTCGAACCCGCCAAGGCCGTGGACGTGAAGGTCTATGTAGCCTTTCTGGGCCACGGCGCTTCAGCCCATCATGAAGGGGCTTTTCGTTTGTTCGGTGATGCGGGCCGAGCGGACGGTGTTCTCAAGGAGCATGGCTATGGTGACAGGCCCGACGCCGCCTGGGACCGGTGTTATGTATGAGGCCTTCTTCTTGACGGCCTCGAAATCCACGTCGCCCACTATCTTCCCCTCCGGGAGGACGTTGATGCCGATGTCCACCACCACGGCCCCCTTTTTCACCATGCCGGCCCTTATGAGCTTGGGCACTCCGGCGGCCGAGCATATGATGTCCGCCCGCCTGCACATCGCGGCCAGGTCCTTGGTCTCGCGGTGGCAGACGGTCACGGTGGCCTCCTTGGCCAGGAGCATGAGCGAAAGCGGCTTGCCCACGGCAAGGCTCTTACCCACCACCACGGCATTTTTCCCCTTCACCTGGACGCCGTAGTGCTCCAGGAGCCTTATCACTCCGAAGGGGGTGCAGGGGAGGAAGCCCGAGACGCGGGGCATGTGGCGTGGGGCGGAAAGCTCCGTGTAGCTCGCCTCTTCGAATATCTGGAACGTGGACTCGTCGGCCGCGAGCCTCCCGATGGAGAGGTAGCCCAGGCCGTCGACGTCCTTTTCCGGGGTTATCTCGTTAACAATCCGCCGCGAGTTTATCCTCCGGGGCAGGGGGAAGAGCACCAGGAGGCCGTTTACGCGCTCGTCGACGTTTATGGCGTGAACGACGTTCAGCACCTCCCCAGCCGAGGCCTCCTCGGGGAGCTCGAAGCGGTAGGGCGTCACGCCCATGTTCTCGCAGGCCTTGAGGGTGGCCATGTAGTACTGCGTGGAGGAGGGGTTCTCGCCCACCCTCAGGATGGCCAGGCCGACGTCGATGCCCAGCCTCTTCAGTTTCCGTGTTTCTGCCTTGACTTCTTTCCTGATCGCCTCGGCCAGGACACGTCCGTTAAGAATTTTCGCCATGGTCTATTTCTCCTTGTTTGATAGAAAATATACCTAATATAGCCGGAAGGGTCAAGGAACCTCGCCGGACTTCGGCGATTGGGCTTCCTGAAGACGTCGGCCCTGAGGACGCAGTAAGAGGTGACGATCGACCGCGTGGCCGCGAAGATGGCTGGAGCCTTCAGCGGCAAGCTCAAGCCCCCTTATCTCTATCGCCCAGGCCATTTCGGCAGCACATCTCATTCTATCAAATCGGACATCGCCCGGTTATCCCGGCCCCGGATGACTTTAGGTTGGGCTACTGATATAATGCCTCTCATGAGAGAGTTTCTGAGCACCCTTCCTCACACCTTCATCCCCCTTTTCGTGGCCATAGACCTCTTCTGGCTCATCCCCCTGTTCCTGGGGCTTACGGCCGAGGTCGACGAGGCGCGGAGGAAGTCCATCGTGGCGCAGTCGGTTCTCACCGCCCTGGGCGCCAGCGTGGCCTTCGTCGCCGTGGGCGAGTTCATGTTCGGGGTCATAGGGATAACGGCCGACGACTTCAAGGTGGCCGGGGGCATACTGCTGCTCATTATAGCCGTGAACGACATCATGGGCGGCCAGGAAAGGACCCGCGGCCAGCAGGAGACCCTGGGGGTGGTGCCCATCGGGGTGCCCCTCATCGTGGGGCCCGCAGTGCTGACCACGATACTCGTCCTCACCGAGCACTACGGGGTGGTGGCAACGCTCGTGGGGCTCGTTCTGAACCTGGCCCTGGTGTGGGCCGGCCTCCTCGGGGCCACGGCCATAACAAGGCTTGTGGGACTGAAGGGCATCATGGCCCTGTCGAAGATAATGGCCATACTCCTTGCCGCCATCGCCGTGATGATGGTGCGCCTGGGCGTTGAAGGCCTCCTCGGCCCCTGAGGATGCCCCCTGCTGTGAGGAAAATCGAGGGCGATCCGGCGAAGCCCGCCTTCGTCTTCGTCCCGGGCCTGGGCATGGACAGCGCCTTCTGGGCCGCCCCCTCGGAGGCGCGCGTCCTGGGCGGGCTCTATCCTCTGGGCAGGCTATGCGGCGACCCCTGCCTCCGCACCCTCTACCACGATGCGGCAGACCTGGGCCACACGGTAGTCACCTGGGGGCCCAGGCGGCCCGTGGGCCCGGTGGCG
The DNA here is from genome assembly GCA_037385265.1 of Nitrospirota bacterium. Lineage (GTDB taxonomy): Bacteria > Nitrospirota > Thermodesulfovibrionia > Thermodesulfovibrionales > JdFR-86 > JARRNG01. Next base: position 20,172 of record JARRNG010000001.1, on the reverse strand, counting down.
GAGGTAGTAAGCGAACTCGGCGAAGTTGTAGGGCAGACGCCCGGCGCGAGAGGGACGGGAGTGGTGCTGTTGGGCCACAGCCGTGGGGGCCTGGCCGCGCGCATGGCGATTCCGGGGCTCCTCAGGAGGGGTTTTCGCGTGAGGGCCCTCGTAACCCTCGCAAGCCCCCACGGGGGCACTGGCATGGCCAGATGGGCCTCCATGCTCGCGCCCTTTGCCTCCTTCGTGGACCAGTTCATCCCGGCGGGCGAGAAGAGGGCCCTTTCGAGCGCGCTAAAGAGGGCCTTGGGATTCCTTGCGAGCCCCGGCGTGAGGGAGCTTCTCCCCGGCTCGGAACTCCTGGGCTCCCTTGAAGGCGGGAACCCCGGGGCTCTCTACTGCCTCTCCGCCGGCGGCACGGACCCTACGCTTTGGAAGGGGAGGTATTTTTCCCTCCCCGGCACTTTCGAGAAGATCCTCCCTCCCGGCGCTCTCCCGGCCGAGATGACGGAGGGCAAAGGCGACTGTCTGGTGACCGACCAGAGCGCCGCGCTCCCCTTCGCTGACGAGCACCTCACTTTCCACAAAAACCACGTCCGCATAATTCTCGACGGCGACGCGAGGGGGGAGGTGTTAAAGAGGCTGAGGAGCGTGGTGTAGAGGTGAGGGCTCGAGCAAGATGCGCGCCCCAGTGCGCCCGCCGCCATTGAAATGAGCGGGGGCGTGGACAATTAACACTAAGAGCCTGACCTCACATCGCCGAATTCGATACCGGGGCGGCCTCTTCCGCCGGTGCTGGCTTCCCGGCCTCCGCCGGTTCGGGCTTCGAGGGTTCTAACTTTTGGGCTTCCGACTTCGAGGGCTCGGGCGTCGAGAGCTCGGGCTTCGCGTGTTCGACCTCCTTTTGATCCGGCTTCCTGACCATGGCGATGCCGGGATCGTTGACAAAAGGCTTGTAGGTCTTGGTCTTCAAAGTAACCGTGTCGCCCTTGTCGACGAGGAGGTCTATCTCCGGCACCTTCTTCTTGAAGGTAACGAGTATCGCGCCTTCGGGGGCCTTGAGGGTCACCAGCAGCCTGTCCTTCTCCAGCCGCTTGTCCATTACCTGCCCTTCAATGCCCCCCTTGGCGGGAGCGCCAGCCCCAGGGAGGAGCGGCTCTATGTAACTCGGCCCGTACACCATTATGGCTATGCCTATTCCGACCCCGACAAGAAGGAGAATTACCGAGAACTTCTTCATATCAACTACCCCCAAAAGTTATTAACGCTATCAAACATAATACATTATACGTAAAAGGGTAGGCCAGCGCCCAAAGTATCAAGATTAAAGCACGGGAGATACTGCTTTTCCCCAGGGTTCATCGAGCCTTGAGCATCTCCCTCAACTGCTCCTGCGAGTCGGGGTCGAGCTCCGTCGCGTGCCTGAGGAGGACGTCGAGCATCAGGTCCGTGATCTCTTCCTGGCTTATTCCGGGGGAGAGGCGCATGGCGGCCCTCAAGGGATACAACGCCTCCTCCCATCTGTCGAGGTTGATATAGGACCTGGCGAGGTAGAAGTAGGCGTCTCCGAATTCGGGGTCGTGCTCGGTGGCACGCTCGAAATGGGGCACCGCCTCCTCGAACCTCCCCCTGTTAAAGAGGGACAGCCCCGTGTCGAACTCCGACTGGGCGGGGCTCTTGCCTCCAAGGCCGGCGCACGAGAGCGTCGCGCAAAGAAGCACCGCCGCCAGCACTGTCCTTATAAGACCTGCTCTCCCCATGCTATCCATGATGACGCGTAACCTCGGGCTACTTCCCGAAGAGCTTCTTTACCGCCTCGCCGCCCTTCTCGCCCAGTCCTTCGAGTTTTTCTGAGGCCCCCTCCTTGAGCTTGTCCGCCTCCTGCCCCAGGTATCTGGTCGCCCCGGCCTGTGCCGCGGCCTGTATCGCCCTGTTGGCCAGGGGTCGTATCACCTGGGCGGCGATCTCCCCTGGGGTGGAGCCACCCTCTCCGCCCACGTTGGTCAATTCGATGCGGCCGAGGCTGGCGCTCTGGGGCTTTCCTGGCAGGGCTGCTATATTTATTTCCACTTCGCCGTCTTCGATGATGAGCCTGCGTATGAGTATCTTTTTGCCCTCTCCCTCGGAGGGACCGCCTCCGCCCGCGTAGCTTGAGACGTTGTCCTTGATAATGTTGATATTTGCCTTGCCGGAATTGTTTATCTCGTATAAGACCTTTGGGGCCGAGACCCTTATCTCGTCTATAACGACCGGGTCCTTGGTGATGGAGGAAGTGTCGAGGTCGATGGAGACGTCCTTGAGCGAAAAGGCCCTCGACGTTGTGAAGCCCTTGGGATTGCCTACGCTCAGGCCGGAGACGGTGCCTGTGCCCTCCCTGAGGCCAATCCGGACGGATGCGACCGTGACCTTCGTCCCCGTGGCCTCGGAGCCGTATTTTTCAATGCCCTTTTTGACGATGCTGTCGATATTGCTGATAAGGAAATAGATGCCAATGACAACCACGGCTACTACCGCGATAACCGCGATGAGGACCTTCGACCCTGTTTTCATTTTGCCCCCTGTTTTTGCTTATCCAAATTATAGCCGCGCTGGAAGCGTTGTCAAGGGTTCGGGGCCGGGGTCTTGAAAATTCCCGTGTCCTGCGATAAGGTCTTAGCTATGGGAAAAGCTGTGGCAAGCGCCCTTATAGCGGCGGTGGCGATATTGGCCTTCGGGGTATATTATTACCTTTCTGCCCCCGACGGCGGCAAGATATTCGTCAGGGAAAACTGCAACAAATGCCACAAGCTCAGGGGAAAGGGCCTGGGGGTCATCGACCTCACCGGGGTGGTGAAAGAGCGGGGCCGCGGGTGGGTGAAGGACCAGATAACGAGGCCCAGGACCCATTACCCAAACCCCGGAATGCCGAGCTTCGGGCACCTTTCGAACAGGGAGGTCGAGGCCCTGGTGGACTATCTCGAGGGTGGCAAAATGAGCTCTCAGCCGAAGGCTTCCCCGTAGGTTCGTCTGCATAGTTCGCAGGGCCGCGCGCCCTTTTGGTCGGTGTCGCCTATGGAGTTTGAAAAATACATCACGCATCCGGCCCTGGGGCAGTGCGGAAGGCCCACGACGTGGCCTATCTCGTGGACTGCCTCCTTCACGGCCCTATCGACGAGGAGATCCTCGTCGGGGGTTTCGCCGTAGAACTCCTTCGAGAGCCGGGCGATGGATATGACCGCCACCCGTTTCTCGCGGTCGGCCTCGCCGAAGACGAAGTTCAGGCCCTGGGCGTAGAGGTCCTCGTCGGCTATGCCCAGCACCACGCCCTGAAGGCCCATGCGATCTATTTCCTCTATGACCATGGAGGAGAGGAACTGTTGCCTGTCGATGTTCTGGGCCGCCACTGGAAGCAGCACCCTTTCGACCTCAATGACCTGGAAGCCGTAGACCTCGGAGAGCGCCGCGCTTACGGCGTGGAGGACCGGATCCGGTATTTCGCCGAGCGGCAAGAGGTGGAGCTTTTCGTTCTCATTGGCCTTCAATGGTCTATTTATCGGGCGAAGAGGGGCTTCGCGGTCCTTTCTATGAGTCCCTTTTCCTCCGCCCTTCGGAGGAACTCTTCCACGGCCCTGGTCCCCTGGTCACCCAGGTCCAGGGAGAAGTCGTTAACGTAGAGGTCTATGTGCATTCTTATTACCTCGTCGTCGAGTTCCTGGGAATGTTCCTTTATGTAGCCCATGGTCTCTTCGGGATGGGCTTGCGCATAGAGGAGGCTTTCCCTGACGAGGGCGTCCACCGTGTCTATGACCTCTGCGCCGAGCGCCCTCTTTGCGGCGATGGAGCCGAGGGGGATGGGAAGGCCGGTGGCCTCCTCCCACCACTTGCCCAGGTCCGCCACCTCGTGGAGGCCGTACCTGGGATAGGTGAACCTGCCCTCGTGGATGATGAGCCCGGCATCGACCGAGCCGGAAGATACGGCGTCCATTATCCGATGGAAGGGCATGGCCTCGACGTTTTTCAGCATGGGGTCGAAGAGCCTCATGAGGAGGTATGCCGTGGTGAGCGCGCCGGGTATGGCAATCCTCTTGCCCCTCAGGTCCCTGGGCCCGAGGGGCTCGCGAGCCACGATAAGAGGGCCGCAACCGCGGCCCAGCGCCCCGCCCGAGCGCAGGAGGCAGTAGTTCTCCCTCAGAAACCCCAAGGCGTGGGTGGAGACCTTGGTCACATCCAGCACCCCGCGCATCGCCATGCGGTTAAGTGTCTCCACGTCCTCGAGGGTCTCCCGGAAAGAGAGCCCGCCCGTTTCTATCCTTCCACGCACAAGGGCATAGAAGATAAATGTGTCGTTCGGGCAAGGCGAATAGCCGAGGGTCAGCTCCTTTTTCATGGCCCCATTATAGCGGTTTTTATGCGGTCTGTCTCCACGGCGGGGAATCAGTCGCGGAGACCCTTGGCTGCCTTTTCCTCTAAGTCTCGGCACGAACCGGGGCACGCGCTCCATGTATAGCCTGTAATCCTCTCCGAAGCGCCGCAGGAGCCTTCGCTCTTCGAGGAGGGCTCCCACCACGAAGTACAGGTCCGCAAGGAGGCTCACCACGAGCCAGGTCCGGGTTATGTAGGGGTTGAACGTGAATATGAGAATGCCAGCCAGGTACTGGGGATGCCTCAACGCCCCATAGATGCCCGTTGTGACGAGGCTCTGCCTCAGGCCCTCCTCATCTCCCTGGGGCTCTTTTCCCTCGAGGAACCTCATGGCCTGGGCGATGCCGAGGAATTCGCCCAGGTTCATTCGCCTGAAGGCGGCGGCCCCTATCGCCAAGCCGGCGAGCTGAATCAAATGGAAGGGGATGGTCACCCAGAGAGGAGGGCTCAGGATGGTCTCATTCGGGATCAGGAGGATGAGGCATAGGGCGGCCAGGGTGCTCGCGCCGCCAAGAACGGTATAAAAGAGCCTGTAGAACGCCCTCACGGCGCGCTCTCCGAAGAGACTTCGGCCCAGCGACTTGGCCTGATCGGTGACAAGCAGGCTGTGCACGGCGGCGAAGCCTATGAAGACGGCGGCCACCAGGGCGGACGCCTCGAGCCAATGCATAGGGGTAGTATACTAAATGGTCATGCGCAGGATACTCCATATGGACATGGACGCCTTCTTCGCCGCCGTGGAGGAGCGCAGGCGCCCGGAGCTCAGGGGCAGGCCCGTGGTCATAGGTGGCGGGGGGGACCCTAAGAAGAGGGGGGTGGTCTCCACGGCCAACTACGAGGCCAGGAAATACGGGGTTCACTCGGCCATGCCTCTCAGAACCGCCCACAAGCTCTGCCCGCAGGCCGTCTTCCTCCCCGTGGACTACAGGGAGTATTCTCGCGTCTCGAAGGACATAAAGGAAATCCTCCGCCAGGTGAGCCCCGTCATGGAGGACGTGGGCATAGACGAGGCCTTCCTCGATATCACCGACGGGCCGGGCTCGCCGGAGGAGATAGCCGAGGACATCAAGCGCCGGATAAAGGACGCCACCGGCCTCACCTGCTCAATAGGAATTGCCCCCAACAAGCTCCTTGCCAAGATAGGCTCGGACCTCGAAAAGCCCGACGGCCTCACGGTGATACGGCAGGACCGCGTGAGCGAGGTCCTCGGGGGCCTGCCCGTCAGAAAACTCCGGGGCGTGGGGCCGAAGACGGAGGAGCACCTGAGGAAGATGGGCATCAACACCATCGGGGACCTCGCCGCCCGTCCAACGCAGGACCTCGTGGAGGCCTTCGGTCCCTCTCACGGCGGGTATCTCTATGAGGCTGCAAGGGGGATGGACGAAAGCCCTCTGGTAACCGAATGGACCCCCAAGTCCTCGAGCAGGGAGACGACCTTCCAGGAGGACGTCGCGGACTGGCAGGCCTTGGCGCGCACCCTGGCAAGGCTCGTCGAGGAAGTGGTGGCCGACATGAGGGAGATGGGCTTTCGGGGGAGGACCGCTACCGTGAAGGTGCGCTTCAGCGACTTCAGGACCCTTACGAGGGCCAAGACCATCCCCGAGGCGTCGGACTCCCTGGAGGTCCTCAGGCGCGCGGCCTTCGAGGCCTTCGGGAGGTTCGACCTCAAGGGCAGGAAGGTGAGATTGATAGGTTTCAGGATGTCGGGGTTCGAAGAAAAGGATGTTGCTCATTAGGGCCGTCTGAGATATACTAAAAGGTCGGTAAATATAGGCTTTTTTGACTAGGCCGGCCGAAACTCCCGGGAAGGCGGTGGCGTGATGCCCCTGTTCGGAGAACTTTTTTTGAGCGATATACTTAAGAAGCCCGTGCTGGACCCCAAGGGCGAGGAGCTGGGCAGGGTCAAGGACGTTGCCATCGTCAGGGGCGAGCCCCTTCCCAAGATAGAATCACTCATAATCGAAAGCCGCAAGAAGACCTACAGGATTCCCTGGCAGGACATCAACATCTTCTCAAAGAGGATAATAGCCTCCACGCTCCAGAGAGAAAGCCTCGCGGAGTACGACTTCAGCGAGGACGACCTCCTCGCGTCCCGCGACATCCTGGACAAGCAGATAGTGGACGCAAACGGCGCCAAGGTGGTGAGGGCCAACGACATAAAGCTCGAGGGCTTCGGCTCCGAGGCGATAGTGGTGGCCGTGGACGTCGGAGTGAGGGGAATACTGAGGCGGCTGGGCATGGAGCGGAGGGGCGACTCGATACTGAGGGCCTTCAAGGTTCGCATGCCCTACAACCTCATAAGCTGGAACTACATACAGCCTCTCCAGCCCAAGCTCTCCGACATCGCCCTTACCGTCCCCGGCCAGATGGTGCAGGAGCTCCACCCGGCAGACCTCGCAGACCTCATCAGCCAGGTCTCACCGGAGGAGGGCGCTTCGTTCATCGGGAACCTTGACGTGGAGACTGCGGCCGAGACCATAACGGAGCTCGAACCCGACGCCCAGACGGCCATGCTCACGGGCATGGAGCCTTCGCGGGCGGCGGAGATCATAGAGGAGATGCCCCCCGACTCGGCCGCCGACATAATCAGCGCCCTGCCGGCCGACAGGGCCAAGGAGATCCTCGAGCAGGTCCAGCAGGAGGACGCCGAGGATATCCAGGAGCTGATGGGCCACGAACACGACACGGCGGGCGGCCTCATGACGAACGAGTTCATATCCTATAACAGGGACATGACCGTAGAGGAGGCCATGGCCCAGTTCAAGCGGGACGCCCTCGAGATCGAGGGGGTCTATTATATCTACGTAGTGGACGAGGAAGAAAAGCTCCTCGGCGTCATCTCCCTGAAGGAGCTTCTGCTTTCGGACCCCGCCGCCAGGCTCGAGGAAGTGATGGAGACGAACCTCAAGATGATCGGCCCCGAGGAGGACGAGATGAAGGTCGCTGCGGCCATCTCCAAGTACAATCTCGTGGCCCTCCCCGTGGTGGACAACGAGGGATACCTGATGGGCATCGTCACCGTCGACGACGTAATCGATATCATCCTCCCTCCCCAGGCCAAGCGCAAGAGGAGAAAGATGTGAGCCGCTGGAGGAGGATAGCCCTCTTCTTCGCGGTGGTGGGCCCCGGCATAATAACCGCCAGCATAGACAACGACGCCTCCGGCATAACCACCTACTCCGTAACGGGAGCCAGGTTCGGCTACTCGATGCTCTGGATACTTATCCCCACTACCTTGGCCCTCGTGGTCACCCAGGAGATGGTCGCCCGCATGGGGGCCGTCACGGGAAAGGGGCTTTCGGACCTCATAAGGGAAAACTACGGAGTTAAGCCCACGTTCTACATGATGGCTGCCCTGTTTCTTGCGAATTTCGGCACCACCGTCGCCGAATTCGCTGGTTGGGCCGCCAGCTGGGAGATATTCGGCATAACCAAGTACGTCGTCGTACCCCTGGGGGCGTTCCTCATATGGGTCCTGGTGACCAAGGGGAGCTACCGTTTCGTGGAGATGGTGCTGCTTCTGGCCTGCGTCATCTACCTGGGCTACGTCGTGTCGGGCTTCATGGCCGGGCCCGACTGGTTAGAGGTGGCCAGGGGCACCTTCGTGCCGAGCATCAGGCTTGAGCCCGAGTTCATGATGCTGGGAGTCGCCATAATTGGCACTACCATTACGCCGTGGATGCAGTTCTACCTTCAGTCCTCGATAGCCGAGAAGGGCATAAAGAAGGAGCAGATAGGGTTGTCGAGGGTGGACGTGGTCACCGGGTGCCTGATGACGGACATAATTGCCTTCTTCATAATAGTCGCCTGCGCCACCACGCTCCATCCCGCCGGCATCAGGATAGGCGAGGCCAGCGAGGCCGCCATCGCGCTCAGGCCCTTCGCAGGGAACTTCGCCTCGGTGCTCTTCGCCCTGAGCCTCGCCAACGCCTCGCTCCTGGGGGCCATAATAGTCCCCCTGGCAACGGCGTATTACATATGCGAGGCCATGGGCTGGGAGAGGGGCGTGAACAAGACGTTCCGCGAGGCCCCTCAGTTCATGTGGATATACACCGTTATGATAGTGGCCGGGGCCGTGATAGTTCTCATACCGGGCGCGCCCCTCGTCTTCCTGATGGTGCTCGCCTCGGTGGTAAACGGGCTCTTGCTTCCGGCGGTTCTCATCCTGTGCCTTTCGCTCGTCAACAGCGAAAAGCTCATGGGCGAGTACGTTAACCCCAGGAGCTACAACTATGTGACCTGGGCGACGGTCGTCGTGGTCATTCTTTTTGCGGCCGCGATGGTCGTGGCCGCCCTCGTGCCGCTTCAGATAAGTTAAAATAGGTGCCTGATACATAAATAATAAGGAGATGTAATGGCGAGGACGATATACTGGGAGGACGGGGCCGCGATGGTGCTCGACCAGACGAAGCTTCCCCACGAGGTAACCTACGTGAGGTGCACCGACCACAATATGGTGGCCGAGTGCATAAAGAACATGAGGATTAGGGGGGCCCCGGCAATAGGCATAGCCGCGGCCATGGGCATCGCCCTGGGGGCCAGGGAGACGGGGGATTCTAACTACGAAGAGCTCGTCAGGGGCCTGGAGGCGGTCTACCGGGACCTCCTTGCCACGAGGCCCACGGCTGTAAATATCGAGTGGGCCGTGGACAGGATGAGATTCTTCCTGGAGCGCCACAGGGCAGAGCCTGTAGACAGGCTCAGGCAAATGCTCGCCGAGGAGGCCCAGAGGGTCCTCGAAGAGGACGTGGAGGTCAACAAGGCCATCGGGAGGTTCGGCAACCCGTTCATTAGGGACGGCGCGAGGGTCCTCACCCACTGTAATGCCGGGGGTCTCGCCACCGGCGGCTACGGCACAGCCACCGCCCCCATGCGCGTGGCCCACGAGGAGGGAAAGAAGATACACGTCTATGCCGACGAGACGAGGCCCCTCCTTCAGGGGGCTCGCCTCACGGCCTGGGAGCTCAAGGAGGCCGGGATACCCGTCACCCTCATCACCGACAACTGCGCCGGCGCCCTCATGAGCCGGGGAGAGATAGACCTAGCGATAGTGGGGACAGACAGAACCGCGCGAAACGGCGACGTGGCGAACAAGATCGGCACCTACATGGTCGCCGTTCTGGCGAAGGAAAACGGGATACCCTTTTATGTAGCCGCTCCCACCAGCAGCATTGACTTTTCCATGCCCTCGGGGGATAAGATACCAATCGAGGAGAGGGCCCCTGAGGAGGTAACGGACGTGCACGGGAAGCTCAAGATAGCCCCGGAGGGCATCATGGTCCGCAACCTGGCCTTCGACGTCACTCCGGCCAGGTACGTCACGGCCATAATCACCGAGAAGGGTGCTTTCAGGCCCGGGGACCTCTGGCGGCTCGCCGAGGAGGGCGCGGATCTGGACAATTACAGGCTTTAGCGGGATGCTCAACAACAAGACGACCGACATAAGCAGAGTCCTCGAGTCCTACGGCGATGAGCTCCGCCTGGTGGAGAAGTCCCTCGAGGAGATGTTCACCCACGAGAACTTCCTCGTCCAATCCATAGGGAGGCACCTGGTGAAGGGCGGGGGAAAGAGGCTGAGGCCTCTTTTCCTTATACTCAGCTCGCGCATATCCGGCTACCAGGGCAGGAGCAACATCCCCCTTGCCGCCATCATAGAGGTCATACACACGGCCAGCCTTCTCCACGACGACGTTGTGGACGAGGCCGAACTGAGGAGGGGGAACCCCACGGCCAACTCCATCTGGGGCAATGCCGTGGTGGTCCTTGCCGGGGATTTTCATTATTCAAACGCCCTCAAGTATGCCGTGACCTTCGGCAGTCTGAGGATAATAGAGTCCCTTTCCTCGGCCATCACGAGCATGACCGACGGCGAACTCATCCAGCTTCACAGGCTGGGCGACACCTCGATAACCGAGGGGGAATATATCCGGATAATATCGGGCAAGACCGGGGCGCTCTTCTCCGAGGCCTGCCGCATAGGGGCCATACTTGGCGAGGCCCCGCCGGAGAAAGAGGAGGCCATAGCCGCTTACGGAATGAACGTGGGCATAGCCTTCCAGATGATGGACGACATCCTCGACTACAGCGCCGACGAGGGCGAGCTCGGCAAGAAGCTCGGCAAGGACCTGGAGGAGGGAAAGATAACCCTGCCCCTTATTTTCCTTCTTGCCTCGGCGGACGCCGCTGAGAAGAAGGAGATAGAGGGTATCGTAAACAGCCTCTCCGCCGAGGGGCTTGGCAGGATACTGGAGCTGATCGTGAAGTACGACTCCATAGGGAAGTCCCTCGAGAAGGCCCTGGCCGTCGTGGAGGAGGCCAAGGGCAGGCTGGAGGCGTTCCCCGAGTCGAACGAGCGCGGCATGTTGATGGACATAGCCGACTACGCGCTTTACAGGGACAAATAGATGCACCCGCTGGTGAGGCTCGCCAAGGAGTCCGTGGAAGCCTGCGTGGTAAAGGGCCAGGTGCTCACGACCCCGGAGGAGCTCGACGAAGAGATGCAGCAGAAGGCCGGTGTCTTCGTCTGCCTGAAGAGGGGTGGCGAGCTCAGGGGATGCATAGGCACCATAAGCCCCGTCACGGAATGTCTGGCGTCGGAGGTCATCCGAAACGCCATAGCCGCCTCCACCGAGGACCCGCGGTTCATGCCCGTCGGGGAAGAGGAACTCGATGGCCTCGAATACACCGTGGACGTGCTTTATCCCCCGGAGCCCGTATCGGACCTGGGCGAGCTCGACCCCAAGAAATACGGCGTGATAGTAAGCAAGGGCGCAAGGAGAGGCCTCCTCCTTCCGGACCTGGAAGGGGTGGACACCGTGGAGATGCAGCTCCATATCGCCATGCAGAAGGCTGGGATAAGCCCCGGCGAAGAGGGCGTCAAGGTAGAGCGCTTCAGGGTCGAGCGCTATAGCTGACCGATAAATCCCCGAATTTCAGATAGTTTCCTCCCCTCATTGGCACGAGCGTTTCGCCTTCCGGGTTTGCAGCCTTAACCATATGTAATTAAACGATATTTATTGGCTTGTGAAAGACCCTTGACAAGGGTGGGGAAAGGCGATACTATAAATTGTAGTTATGAACTTATTTGTAAATCTATTCTTTAGGAGGTTGTCATGGACGTAAAGGTTTTCACAACGGACGCCGTGGTGGAGATCGACGGGGTCAAGTACCATCACCACCCCAACGGCGGGGGCATGGTGGCCGAAACGGCCCACGCTGACGACACCGCCTACATAGGCCCCTTTGCCAAGATTTGCGGCAGGGCCAGGGTGCTGGAGCAGGCCCACGTGTTCGGCAGCGCCTGGATCTTCGACGAGGCCGAGATATCCGGCACCGCCGAGGTCTTCTCCAACGCCCGCGTGTTCGGAAACGCCCCTGTGTCCGGGGACGCCAAGGTCTTCGGCGACGCCAAGGTCTTCGGCAATGCCGCCGTGAGCGGATACGCCGAGGTGTCGGACTCCGCGGAGGTCTTCGGCGACACCAGGGTCTCGGGCAGGGCGAAGATAACGGGCGATACCAAGCTCTTCGGGGAAAAGAGGAAGGAAGCCGCGGCGGCTGCCTAACCGCTGGGCCGGCAGCAGTCCTGAAGTCCGAAGCGAGAGGAGATTTGCATCCTCTTACCTTTAAGCGGACCGACCTGCCGGCGAACACTCCTAAATTAACCGGCTCCCAATGAGCCCCGGGGCCTAATAATCGTTGCGCTCTTGAGCCCTCTATCCCTCATCCTGCGCTTATAAGGTCTTTTGTATTTGTATTTATAATACACTGAATTATAAAAATATTTTATGATAATGTCATCATGACTCGGGGCCATTCCGCCATGAGCAGGGTCGCCAAGGGCGTTATTTCGGGCGTCTACCTTTTCATTTCGCTCCCCTTCGGGATAATCTTTCTCCTTATGCTCTTTACGATCTTCAAGAACCTTACCACCACCGGGTACGTCTACGTAAAGGGGATCTTCGATTTCATCTTTGTCTACATCTTCCTCAATTTCCTGCTCTCCTTTCTGATGGGGGCCCTCCTCCTTGCCGTCAGCGAGGTAAACGAGTTACTCCTGAAGACGGTCACCGTGCTGACCTTCGTCCTCCTTATGCATGACCTGCCGCCCCTGAAGACACTTATCGAGGACATGCAGGCCGGAAAGACTATAGGCATCCCGTGGCCGGCCCTCCTATTGGCAGCGCACGTGATTTTGTTTATAATGTTAGCGAAGACATTGAAAAGCCACGGGAGCGGAAATGCAGGAGAAAAGGTCGGAGAAGAGGTCGGAGGAGAGGACGCAGCTTAACTCGCACGTGGAATGCTCCTATGGGCCCTTCGAGTGCGAGGACGAAGACAGGGGGCCCTGGAAGAACCTTATCGCCGACATAAGCCATGGCGGCATGGGTTTCTATTCGCACCTGCCGGCCGAGATCGGACAGGTGGTCAAGATCTTCCTGCAACACGTCTTCACAGAGCCCTTGCTGGCCGAGGTCAGATGGTGTGCGAAGCAGAGCGAATCTTACAAGATCGGAGTCCGGTTAATTTAGGCGTTTCGTTCCTCCATTTAAACGCCACGGTCCATGTGAATCTCCCTCCCATATCAAGGCGCAGGTGGAACCGAGAGGCCATTCGTTGCTATATTATCTATTCCAATGATTTCCGTAAGGAGAAAGTATAAGATTACGAGGGGGAAGGTCATCTTCGACTATTCCTCCCTCTACTGTTCTACCCCCGAGGAGCTCCTGAAGAGCGAGCTCTTCGGAGAGATGGTCGGCCGTTTCATCGGCAGGAGCGCCTCCCGGGGCGCTTCCACCTACGCCTTTCTCAGGGAGGCCCTGCCCAGCCTGAACCAGGAAGGGCTGGCCCGTCATCTCGTCAACCTCTTCAGGCTGCTTCTTAGCCATTCGGCGGAGGAGGTCTCCTCCATGGGAGGGGGCGAATACGCCCCGGTCCTTTCGGATAATGACAAGCTCCTGGAACTCGTGGAGGAGCTTTACAACTTCTGGAGGACGCACGAGAGGTTCATGTACATGGAGGCTCCGAAGAGGTCGGAGCACACCCGAAGCGGCCTACACCACGCCCAGTTCATCAAGTCCAACGAGGAGATAAAAAACCTCGTCCTGTACGTCTACAGGCGCATCAGCGAAAACCTCGTCGGCAAGAACCCCCGCATATACAGGCAGCTGCCCGCGGGGGCGAACATGGGCTTCCTCTGCGAGAGCGTCGACTGGGACTGCCCCCCTGCGTATTCCGCCCTGGCCGACATACCCTTCATCAGGCTTGCCCTGCTTGAGCCCCCGGTTATTTTCTATCCCAGGATGAACAAGAGGAAGGGGCGTTTCGAGGAGGTGGGCAGGCTCGGCCCGGAGGTGCTAAAGCTGGATGCCCGCGAGTGGTTCTGCTATCCCGCCAAGGTTGGAGAGCTCACGGCGTTCATATATTTTCACCAGGACTTCATGTCCCTCGGCCTTTCGCTTTCGAACCTGTTTGAGATATCCGACTACGAGGACCTCGACGGCAGGCGTCCCGACATAATCCTCGTCTTCGGCCTCGAGGGCGCGAATCTGCCCGGCGATACGGTCTTTTACGAGGACGGGAAGGAAAATGTTCTCGTGGGACTCGTCAGGCACTCCGAGGAGGTGGACTACTTCGGCTATTTCAAGAAGATGACCCTTACCCTTCACAACATAGCCATGCTCAGAAGGGGCCGCCTCCCCGTTCACGGCGCCATGGTCTACCTGAAGCTCAAGGACGGAGGGGCCGCCAACATCGTGATTGTGGGCGACAGCGGTGCGGGAAAGAGCGAGACCATCGAGGCCCTCCGCACGATGGCCGAGGAGCATATTTGCGAGATGCGGATAATATTCGACGACATGGGCTCCATCGGAACGGACGAAAAGGGCAGGGTGACCGGCTACGGCACGGAGATAGGGGCCTTCGTGAGGCTCGACGACCTGTCCCCCGGGTACGCCTACGAGGAAATCGACAGGAGCATCTTCATGAACCCCGACAAGACCAACGCCCGGCTCATAATCCCCATCACACGCTACAAGCACGTGGTGGAGGGGCACGCCGTGGACCTCTTCCTATACGCCAACAACTACGAGCAGGTTGCCGACGAGAGCCCGGCCCTGGAGTTCTTCTCCGATTGCGGGAAGGCCCTATCCGTCTTCCGGAGCGGGGCGCGCCTGGCCAAGGGCACGACGGACGAAAAGGGCCTCGTGCACACCTATTTCGCCAACCCTTTCGGCGCTCCCCAGAGGAGGGAAGAGCACGAAAAGATCGCCGTCGCCTATTTCGAGAAGATGTTCTCCTCCGGCGTAAGGGTGGGTCAGATACGCACGAGGCTCGGCATTGACGGCTTCGAGCAGGTCGGCCCAAGGACGGCCGCCCTGGACCTCTTCAGGGTTATCGAGGAGATGTCGGGGGGCGAGGACCAATAAGCGGGTCGCCTGTCACAGGCGGGTTGTGAGGCCGAAAGGGGAGGGTCTACTTCTTCCGCCTGTACTCGCCGCTTCTGCCTCCCCTTTTCTCAAGGAGCACCACCTCGGAGATGGTCATCTCCCGGTCCACGGCCTTGCACATGTCGTATACCGTGAGGGCAGCGACCGCCGCCGCCGTAAGGGCCTCCATCTCGACCCCCGTCTGGCCAGTGCAAACGACCTTGGTGGTGACGAGGACCCTGCCCCGCGTGGGCTGCGCCTTGAGGTCCACTTCCACGGAGGATATGTCCAGGGGGTGGCACAGGGGGATGAGCTCGGGGGTCTTCTTGGCGGCCATGATGCCAGCCACGCGGGCCGTGGCGATGACGTCGCCCTTGGGGATGCGGCCCTGCCGGAGGAGGCTCAGGGTCTCTTTCTTCATCAATACCGAGGCCGACGCCCGGGCCTCCCTGACCGTGGAGGGTTTGGAGCTCACGTCGACCATCCTGGCCCTTCCTCTTGCGTCAAGGTGGGTCAGTTTAGCCATTACTGGGCTTTTGGCTGGCTTCCCGGCTTGGGAGGCGGGCCCTGGGGCTCGGCGGGCTTCTTAGGCTTCCCGCTCCCCTCGAGGGAGGCGAGTTTGTCCTTGGCAATCTTGGCCTGCTCCGAGTCCGGATAGTTAGCCACGAGCTCCTTGAGGATTCCCCTGGCGGCCTTCTCGTCGCCGAGTTCGAGGAACGCGAAACCCTGTTTGAGGAGCGCCGCTGGCACCTTGTTGTGGCCCCGGTATTTCTGGAGGAGGTCTTCGTAGGCGAGGATGGCGTCGGTGTAGTCCTTCTCGGAATAGTAGGTCTCGGCGATCCAGAACTGGGCATTTCCGGCGAGAGGATTTTCAGGGTATTTCCTTATGAATTCCGACATCATGGCCCTGGCCTTCTGGTAGTCGTTGTTCTTGAACTCTACCAGGGCTTTTTCGTAGAAATCCTCAGGGGTCTCTTCCGCCCCCGCCGGCGTTGTCCGGGCCGCCACGGTATTCTCGGACGTGCCCGTCGAACCCTTCTCCAGGGCGGCGAGCTTTTCGCTGAGGCCCGAGACCTCCGCCTCGAGGGCCTTGACACGGGTTAGAAGCTCCTGGACCTGCTCCTTGGACATCCCCCCGGAGGCGGAGTTCAGCTTCCGCTTTATCATGTCTATCTCGGCCGTGGTTTCATTCATGAACCTGTCGAGATAGAACCTGCTCTCCTCGTATCTTCCCGTGAGGACCTGCACTTCCCGCAAAAGGTCCTGCATCTGCGTCAGCATCTCGGCCTGGGACTTTCTCAGGAGCTTGACGTCCTCGGAGGAGGGGAGTTTGTTCATCTCCGCCTTGAGGTCGCTGATGTCGCTCTGCATGATGAACATGTTCCGCTGGAGTTCGTCGATGTCCTTTCGGGTCTGGCTGGCGGCGTGCGAATCGGCCGCTGCCGAGAGGACGAGAAGCGCCGCGGCCGGCAGCCACAGGGCGAAAGCCGGCCGCGGGAGAGCAGCGAATAATCTCCTGAAGAAGTCCGTTACCATTACCTAGGCGACAGAATCACGAAGTGATCCCTTCTGTTCTTGGCAAAGCATCCCTCGGTCATTTCGTCGCAGAGGGGTTTTTCCTCGCCGTAGCTCACGGTCTCTATCTTATTCCGGGGTACGCCCGAGGCCACTAGGTACTGCTTCGCGGCTTGGGCTCTCCTGTCCCCCAGGGCGAGGTTGTATTCGTTAGTGCCCCTTTCGTCGCAGTGCCCTTCGATTATTACCTTTGCGTCGGTCTTGATGAGGAACGAGGACAGCTTGTCGAGGACGGGCTTCGCGTCCTCCTTTATGTTGTACATGTCGAAATCGAAATGGATGTCGCTAAACTCCATCGAGGTCCCTTCGTCCTCGACGTATTTTCCCGTAACTTGCTCTTTTTCCAGTCGAGCCATCTGAGGCTCCTCTTCAGTTACGGTTTCGGCCTCGGTTCCCCTCGGGGCTACCGACTTGCCTTCCTCTCCCGGCCTTGGTTCGATCATCGGCCCCTTCTTGGCGCATCCGGCCACCATGAAGGCCGCCAAGAGGGTCATCACTGCAAGCAAAAAGACTTTCCTCATTATTTACCTCCTCGCTCCTACCTTATTTCGGAGACCAGCCCGGACCAAACGCCTCGCGGCCCCACGGTGTTATCTTCTTCTGCCCCTCCCCATTTGCCCTCATAATCCAGATTCCCTTTGCGCCGTCCCTGTCCGATGTGAAGGCTATAAACCTGCCGTCCGGAGAAAAAGACGGATTTTCGTTGTTCCCGGCCTCCGTGAGCATCATCAGACCGGTGCCGTTGGGCTTAACGGTGAATATCTGGTTCCTTCCCTCGTGCCTTCCGCTAAATGCCAGCCTGTCCCCTTTTGGCGACCATGTCGGCGATGTATTGTAAGGCCCGCTGTACGTAATTCGCGTCATATTATAACCAATTTTATCAGTAGTGTAAATCTGAGGACTGCCCCCTCTGTCGGAGACAAAGGCTATGCTCCCGCCGTCAGGAGAGACGGAGGGAGAGACGGCGATTCCCTTCAGGGAAGTTATCCGTTTGAGCCTCGAGTTCCGGAGGTCGTAGGTGTAGATGTCCGGCGTGCCTTCCTTCGATGATGACAGGGCGAATTCCTCTCCTCCCGGGAAGAAGTCTCCGGCGATGTTGGTGCCCTCCCCATCGAAGACCTTCCGCTCGACCCCTTCGTCGAAGTCCAGTAGGTAGATGGACCACTGGCGGCTGCGCTCGGAGGAATAAAGAAGCTTTCTCCCGTCCCGGGACCAGTGGGGGGCCAGAAGCAGGGAGCTTCTTATGCCCAGGGCCCTGGACCTGTGGCCGTCCCAGTCCATTATGTGCAGCTCCTGCCCGGCCTTGGTCTTTACCACGTAAGCTATCTTTGTCCTGAAGACGCCTTCCTCCCCCGTTACGGCCTTGTAGATGTCGTTGGATATGCTATGGGCCAGGGGCCTCACGAGGTCCGACTCCGCCCGGTAGAGTTTCTTGAACACTTCTCTACCGTCGAACACGTCGTACACGGTCACCACCGTCGAGACGGTCTCGTCCGACTTCCTGACGTTACCCTTCACCACGAGCTCCGCTCCGAGCACGGACCAGTTCCCGGGGCTGAAGGGCTGGCCAGGCTTTTCGATGAAGGCGGCCTTATCGAGGGGAACGAAGAATCCCGTGAAGCCCAGGTCCCCCGCGATTACTTCCGATATTTCCTTGCCGTGGGGGCCGTCCAGGTCGCTTACCGCCAGAATGACCTGCTGGCGCGGAGAGGTGATGTCTATGTAAACCTTTCCCCGGGCTTCGCGGGCCGCCTGGGGCGCGGCGACACACAGTAAGGCCGCCGCCAACACAATAAGGGCGTAAACGAGCTTATTCGACGAACGGTCAGCCATTTGCGGGTATGAACCTGACCCCCAGTTCCAGCTCGAAGGGCGGCGGGGGCACTGGGCTGGCCTTTTCCACGGCCCTTAGGGCCGCACGGTCGAAGAGGGCGTCTCCCGAGGACCGCTCCATGCCGGATACCTCAAGGACTCCGTTTCTCATGACCCTTACCGTGACCACCGCGTAGACTCCCTCCTTCGCGGGCTGTATAAGCACCCATTCTTGCTCTATGAGGCCCCTGACCGTAGCGATATAGCTGCCCATGATGGCGTTTCCCGCCCCTTCGGGCGCCGAGACGCCGGCCGCCGGCCTTGCCGTGACCTCCACCGAGGACTTGGCCTCCCCCAGCTTCTTGACGCGGGCGAGCTTCTCCTTTGCCCTGATGGCGTTCATTCTGTCCCGCTTGTATTCCTCGCTCTCCCGCTTGGCCCTCAGGGCGGCTATCTTTTCGTCGGAGTACTTGGTGAGGTCCTCGGCTGCTTTTTTCGGCTCCCGCTCCACGGTCCTGACCCCCTTGGCTTTGGGCGGGGGGACTTCCTTCTTAGGGGCAACCTTCTCCGGAGCCGCCTTCTCCTCCACCACGGGGACATCGCTCTTGGCTGGGGGTATCCTGGAGGCCTTCATATGGGATTCCGGCGGGGAGACCAGGCTGACCTCGTAGGGCTGGGGCATCGTGAAACTGGGGCTCCGGCCTATGGATATGAACATGATGCTCAAGAAAGCCATGTGTAGTATGAAAGATACCTGGGCAGCCCTTTTGAGGCCGGGTTCGATCATTTCAGGATTATTCTCGGCTCGGTGATCATGCCGAGTTTTTCTATGCCTGCCTCCTTGACTTCTCCCATGACCTCAACGACGCGGCCATAGGGCACACCTTTGTCGGCCTTGAGAAAGACGTTCGGGTTCAGCTTGCTTATGGCGGCCAGCTTGACGCGCATCTCGTCCATCGTGACCTTGTTCTGGTTCATGTATATATCGCCCCTGGCGTCTATGGAGAGCGTGATCCTCTCCTCGGGGGGTAGGTCCTTTCCCTTGGCCTGGGGCAGGTCAACGTCGATGCCCTGCTGCAGCAGAGGGGCCGTGACCATGAATATGATGAGAAGGACGAGCATCACGTCAACCAGCGGGGTGACGTTTATCTCAGACATCGAGGTCCTTCTTCTTTCCATGCCGTTACCCTATTCCCGGTTCTCCGTAACGACGGCGAGTATCTCCTCGCTCAAGTCCTCGGTCTCCACCACAAGCCTGCGGATCGTCCCGAGGTAGTAGTTGTAGGCTATGACGGCTGGAATGGCGGCTACGAGGCCCATGGCAGTCGCGATGAGCGCCTCGGCTATGCCCGGAGCCACTACGGCAAGCGAGGCCGCCCCAGAGACGCCTATGCTGCGGAAGGAGTTCATTATCCCCCAGACGGTGCCGAAAAGGCCGATGAAGGGCGTGCTCGACCCCGTGGTGGCCAGGAAGCCCAGGTAGTTTTCGAGCCTCGCGGCCTCGAGGTCGCCGTGGCGCCTGAGGGACCGCCTGACCTCGTCCCGTTCAGGTCGGCAGATTTGACATTTTCCCTTCGATTCTTATATTGTCATTGAATATGCAACATACAGCGCTACAGATTATACTCGGAGCGGGTTTTGTGGTAAAGGGAGCCCTGCTGGTGCTCCTGTTTTTTTCGGTCGTGTCCTGGGCGATAATAATCTTTAAATACAGGTATATTTCGGCGGCCCGCAGGGAAACCGCGGAGTTCGTGACCGCCCTCCACTCAACCAGAAAGCCCGACAACGTCTACTCTGTGGCAAAGCGCCACAGGTTCAGCCCCGTATCCAATATCTACAGGGCCGTCTACGAAAACGCCAACCGGAACCGGGACGAGGTCAGGCGGTCCCTCAGGCGCCACGGCGACCTCGAGGCCGCGAGGCTCGAAAACTACCTGGGCTTCCTGGCCACCACGGGGTCGAGCACGCCCTTCATCGGCCT